>CALQGY020000014.1 GCA_943330235.2 Candidatus Kuenenia stuttgartensis | reverse complement strand
GCATTTTACGGTTCACGTGGTTGTCGCTCAACCACGTCATACGTGAAACGTGAAAGGTGATCGGTGAACGAATTGCTCCTCTTCACCGATCACGTTTCGCATTTTACTGTTCACGTGGTCGTCGCTCAACCACGTTATAAGTGAAACGTGATAGTGATCGGTGAAGGAGGGCTGACGTTAGATTCATCTCATGACTATTCCCGCTCGCCCAAGCACAATGCCTCGTATCCGGTTCTGGTCCACGCTCCTGACCTGCATGACGGTCGTGCTGGGAGGGTCGGCAGCCGCCCAGGCCGCGCCTTCCTCCGGGAGCGCGCGCGACGCTTACACGGCCGGCAAGGCGCTCTATGCGCAACGGCGCACCGACGACGCCATCGCGCAGTATCACGAGGCCATTGAGCGCGGGCGCCAGACGGCGGATTCCACCACCATCGCACTGGCCCAATACGAAATCGGCTACCTGTACTGGGAGACCAACCAGTTCGATCGGGCGCTCCCCTTCCTGGACTCGTCGCGCGCGATCCAGACCGGGCTACCCAATCGCGATCAACTGGGGCGCGTCTACAACACGACCGGTGCGGCGTACTACCACCTGGGGCTGTACGAGCCCGCCGTGGAGTCGTACCGGCTCGCCATGGAGCTGCGCACTACCTCCGGCGATACGCTCGGTTTGGTGCGGACCCTAACTAATCTGGGCAAGAGCTATCAAGACTGGGGACAGCGCACCCGCGCGCGGACCACCTTCGATCAGGCTATTGCCTTGGCCCGCCTGCTGCCCAAGGCCGCCGGGGTGCTGGGCTATGCGCTCGACAGCAAGGCCATGCTGGCCATCGACGAACTGGCCTACGATGAGGCGCAGCTGCTCATCGAGGCATCGAAGAAGGCTTACGCGTTACCCGGCGCGCTCCGATCGGCGCTCGACTCCGTGGACAGCCGCGAAGTCATCGGCACCTCAGTCGCGGTGCTCGAACTGCGCACATCGCGGGTCGCACAGGCCATGATTCGGTTGGACTCCGTGCTGGCGTCGGCCACCGCCCGCGGCAACACGCGCGGCCAGATTCACGCGCTGCTCCTGCTGGGCGAGGGCAGCCTGAGCCAGCAGAACATGGCCGCGGCGCGGCGCTCCTTCACGGAGGCCCTGCGGCTGGCCACCCAGTCGCAGCAGCGCGTATTCGCGATGACTGCGCTGCGCCAGCTCACGGCCATTGAAGATGCCGCCGGCGCGTCGCAGGCCTCGCTGCGCCTGCTGCAGCGCTACGTCGCGCTCCGCGACACGGTGTTCAATCAGGACGTCGCCGTTCGGCTCGCGACGCGGGACGCGCGGGACGCCGAGCAACGAGCGCTGCAGGCGCGCACCGCGCTTGAGGCGGACGTCCAACGCGAACGCACGATCGTCGTGCTGATCGGCGTCATCGCCGTGCTGGCCCTGATGCTCGTGGCCGTCTTGGTGCGCAGCAACCGCAGCGAGAAGGCCCGCGCCGCCGCCCTCGCCACCGCGAACACCGAGCTGACGCTGGCGCTCAGCGAGGTGCGCCGTCTCTCAGGCCTGATCCCGATCTGCGCGAACTGCAAGAAGGTGCGCGACGATCAGGGGTACTGGAAAGCCGTGGAGGCGTACATCGCCGAGCGGTCTGACGCGACCTTTACGCACAGTATTTGCAAGAGCTGTGGGCCGGCGTTGTATGGGGAACTGTGGGAGGACGATGTGCGGGATGAGGGGACAACGGCCACCACGTTATAAGTGAAACGTGAAAGGTGATCGGTGAACGAATTGCTCCTCTTCACCGATCACGTTTCGCATTTTACCGGTCACGTGGTCGTCGCTCAACCACGTTATAAGTGAAACGTGAAAGGTGATCGGTGAACGAATTGCTCCTCTTCACCGATCACGTTTCGCATTTTACTGTTCACGTGGTCGTCGCTCAACCACGTCATACGTGAAACGTGAAAGATGATCGGTGAACGAATTGCTCCTCTTCACCGATCACGTTTCGCATTTTACGGTTCACGTGGTTGTCGCTCAACCACGTTATACGTGAAACGTGAAAGGTGATCGGTGAACGAATTGCTCCTCTTCACCGATCATCTTTCACATATCACCGTTCACGTCGTCGCAGTCCCCTCGCTACGCCATCAAGCGTTCGCGCGTCGCCATCAGCTCGGCAATCGCATCCGCCAGATGTGCATCCGTGATGTGATGATCCCCCGCCGCCATGCGGAGCAGTTGCGCGCGCATCAGGACATCCACCGCGCGAAAGCCTTCAGGCACTTCGAACTTGTAGCAGGCCAGTTCGACTTTCAGTCCGTTCGCATCATGGAGATAAATGGAATCCATGAAGCCGCGATCGCGCTGGATAAACGCGATGCCATGCGCCGTCAGTCGCGCGGGGGCCTGTAAAAACGTCGCGCGTGACACGTTGAAGGCGATGTGCTCTACGCAGCCGATTTCGCGCGGCGCGTTGCGGCCGGCGTCAACGCGCGACTCGTTGGTGAAGACGGTAATGAGTCGTCCGTCGCCCGGATCGAAGTACAGATGGTTCTCGTCCGGATTGCCGAGGTTGGGCTGTTCCAGCACGAACGGCATGCCCAGGACGCCCTGCCAGAAGTCGATGGCGCTCTGGCGCGTGGAGCCCACCAGCGTGATGTGATGTACGCCCTGCACCTGAATCCGCTTCATCGTGCGCCCCCGTGATGGTCCTCGTGCTGCCCAGTCAGCGAACATGGGTCCAACCCCATGCGGCGGCAAGACGTATTGTCGGGAAGGCAACCACGGGCGATACTGCCCTGCTGGACCGAGGCGCGGCACCGGCCTCGTCTGCCCGTCCCCTACCCCTCCGCGCCGCATGGCCAGTCTGCCCCCCCGCCTCGATGAGAGCGCCCTCGCCTCCCGTCGCGTCCTGCCGTTCCTGCTGCTGCTCTTCGTGGGCAGCGGTATCTGCGCCCTGATCTACGAGGTGGTCTGGTTCCAGCTCCTCGAGCTGGTCATCGGCTCCTCGGCCATCTCGCTGGGCGTCCTGCTGGCCACCTTCATGGGCGGCATGTGCATCGGCAGCCTCATGCTGCCCAAGATCGCGGCCCGCTTCGGGGGCGACTCGGCGGGTTCGAAGTTGCACCCGTTACGGCTGTACGCGGCGCTTGAGCTCAGCATTGGCGTGATCGGCGTGCTGGAGCTGTTGCTGATTCCGCTGGTGGGTACGCTCTACTCGCCCGCTGTCGGGCACGGCCCCGCGGCCATCGTGCTGCGCGCCGTCGTGGCGGGGCTCTGCCTGATTCCCCCCACCGTGCTGATGGGCGCGACGCTGCCGGCCATCGCGCGCTGGGTGGAGTCCACGCCGCGCGGCATCTCGTGGCTGGGGTTCTTCTACGGCGGCAACATCGCCGGTGCGGTGCTGGGCAGCGTGCTGGCGGGGTTCTATCTGCTGCGGGTGCATGATCAGGCCTATGCGACGTACTTCGCGGCGCTGCTCAACGTCGCCGTCGCGGCGGTGGCGTATGCCATCTCGCTGCGCGCGCCGATGACGTCCGGCACGCCGGCGGCAGACGCGTCGGGCGCCTCAACAGCGCCAACCCTTGCACCACCACTGACCGTCACCGCTGACACGCGTGCCGTGTACATCGCCATCGGCCTGTCGGGGGCGACGGCGCTCGCGGCCGAAGTGGTGTGGACGCGTCTCCTCTCGCTGACGTTCGGCGCGTCGGTCTACACGTTCTCGATGATTTTGGCTGTGTTCCTGACGGGCCTTGGCATTGGCAGCGCCAGCGGGGCGTGGCTGGCGCGCGTGGTGGAAAGCCCGCGCCGTGCGTTGGCCTGGTGTCAGGCGCTCCTGACCGTCGCCATCGCGTGGGCGGCGGCGGTGATTTATCTCGCGCTCCCCAACTGGCCTATCAATCCGTCGCTCGCGCCCAGCGCGTGGTTTGCGTTGCAGCTGGATCTCGCGCGCGGCGCGCTGGCCATCTTGCCCGCGGCCGTGCTCTGGGGCGCCAGCTTTCCGTTTGCGCTGGCGGCTATCGCCACGCCGGGCGAAGACACGTCGCGGCTGGTGGGGCGCGTATACGCCGCCAACACCGTGGGCTCCATTCTGGGCGCCACCGTCTGCAGTCTGCTGCTGGTGCCGGCCTTCGGCACGCGCGACACGCAGCGCGTGCTGATTGCGATGGCCGCGCTGGCGTCTATGGTGCTGCTGTACGCGCCGAGCGCGAAGGCGCGCGCGGGGCTGCTGTTCACGCCGCTGATGGCGGCGCTGCTCATTGCCGTCACGCCGTCGCTGCCGGGGAATCTCGTGGCGCACGGGCGCTACGCGGTCACATGGATTGGCAAGACCGACATTCTGTACACCGGCGAGGGGATGAACAGCTCCGTCGCGGTCACGCGGGTACTCAGCAGCGGCGCCACGCAGTTTCATGTCGCGGGGAAAGTGGAGGCGTCCAGTCTGCCGCAGGATATGCGCCTGCAAAAAATGCTGGCGCATCTTCCGGCGTTGGTGCATCCCAATCCGCAGTCGGTGCTGGTGGTGGGCTTTGGCGCGGGCGTGACGGCCGGTTCGTTCCTGCCGTACCCGTCGGTGAAGCGGTTGGTGATCTGCGAAATCGAGCCGCTCATTCCGCAGGTGGTCTCGACATGGTTTGTGAAGGAGAACAACAACGTCGCCAAAGATCCGCGCACGCAGATCTACTTCGATGACGCGCGCAGCTTTGTGCAAACGTCAGACGAACAGTTCGACATCATCACCTCCGATCCCATCAATCCGTGGGTGAAGGGCGCGGCGTCGCTGTATACGCGCGAATACTTCCAGGCGGTGAAGCGGCATCTCAAGCCGGGTGGCGTGGTCACGCAGTGGGTGCCCCTGTACGAGAGCACGCTGGACGCCGTGCGCAGCGAACTGGCCACGTTCTTTGAGGTGTTTCCGGGCGGCACCATCTGGGCCAATACGCTGGACGGCCGCGGCTACGATGTGGTGCTGCTGGGTCAGGAAGGCCCCACGCGCGTGGACATCGGCGCGATGGAGCAGCGCTTTCAGGACGCCGGCTACGTCAAGGTGGGCGGCTCGCTCACGGAGTCGGGCTTCGGGTCGCCGCTTGATCTGTTCGGCACCTACGCCGGCAGTGGCGCCGACATGAAGGCGTGGCTCAAGGACGCCGCCATCAATACCGACCGCAACCTCCGCCTGCAGTATCTGGCCGGCGAAGGGCTGAACACGTACGGCGCGGCCGATATTTTCGACGAAATCGCCAAACACCGCACGTTCCCGGAGCAGCTCTTCCTCGCCAATGAGGCATGGAAGACGTCGCTGCGCCAAACGATGGGGATGACGCGCTAGTCTCTTACCTGGAGTGTTGATGCGATTCACCACGGTGGTTCTCGGTGCGCTGGTTGCGGCCGCAGTGCGCGCCCCCTCGGCCGTCGCCGGCATCCCGCCGGCGACACCCATACGCACCGACTCGCTGCGCTACGGTGTGGGCACCTGGGAAGCCGACTCCCTCGGCAATCACCGCGCCGTGGTGCATGTGGCGACGGCGGCCGACGCCGTCTTCGCGCACATCCCGTGGCGCCGTCGCGATAAGACACCCGAGGCGGTGAACGTGGTGGTGGTCTCCGCCGCCACGCAGCAACGCGTGACCAATGTGGCGCGCATCGGGATCACGCGCGAAGCCGGCGACCTGGCGTTTCAAGCGTCCGTGCCCGGCGACTACTACGTGTACTACTTGCCGTACACGGGCACGTTCACGTCCAACTATCCCAAGATCACCTATCGTGTGGTGGAGCAGACCGCCGACGCCGCGTGGCTGGCGCGCCATGCATTACGCGGCACCGCCTCCGCGGTACGCGCGGCGGCGCAGGCGCTGCCTTCGGCGCGCATGGTCGGCTTTGACGCGGTGAATGAGTTCTCACGCTTCACGCCCATGGAGTACACCGCCGATGCCGCCGCGCTGGACCGGTTGCGCCAAGCCAACCCGTCGGCCCCGTTCCTGGCGTTCCCCGAAGACCGCGCGCTGTCCATCCGCATGCTGGACGATGTGCCAGCGACGTGGGCCGACCGCGGGCCGCTGCAGCCGTTCACCGGCGTGGCAAAGCGCGGCGAGTTCTACAGCTTCCAGATTGGTGTGTGGGCGCATCGCGCCGCGGTGGACTCGCTCCGCTATCGCGCCACGGCGTTTACGCGTCGTGGTGGCACGCAGACCATTCCCGCGAGCGCGCTGACATCCATCAACCTCGAAGGCACTGACTGGTCGGGACAGCGTTTTACGCGTGCGCTGCATGTGAATCCCGGCGCGGTGCAGCCGCTGTGGTTTGGGGTGGACGTTCCCATGCGCACGGTGCCCGGCGATTACGAGGGGCGCGTGACGCTGGCCAGTCGCGGCGGCGCCGATCAGGAGGTGCGCGTGACCATTCGCGTAGGACGTGACTCGGTGCTGAACCGTGGCGACGACGCGCCGGCGCAACTCACGCGCCTGCGGTGGCTCAACTCGCAGCTGGCCGTCGACGATCGCGTGGTGGCGCCGTACACGCCCATGACGCTGAGCGGCACGACCGTCTCGCTGCTGGGGCGCTCGCTCACCTTTGGCGCCGACGGTATGCCCACCAGCATCCGGTCGTTCTTCACGCCCAACAACACGGGCATCGGGCGCACGTCACGTGAAGTGCTGGCCGCGCCCATGCGCCTGGTGGTGCGTGATGCGGGTGATCACGACGTCGTGTGGACCGGTGCGGCTCCGGTCGTCACCAAGCGTGCCGAAGGTGCGGTGGCGTGGACCACCACCAAGCGCGCGGGGGCGCTGTCGCTGCGCTCGCAGGCCACGTTGGAGTTTGACGGCACGGCCGAATACACCGTGGCGCTCAAGGCCAGTGCGCGCACGACGCTGGCGAATGTGCGCTTTGAACTCCCGCTGCGCGCCGACGCGGCCAAGTACATGATGGGCCTGGGCCAGAAGGGCGGCTATCGTCCGCCTGACTTCCACTGGACGTGGGACGTGGCCAAGAAGAACCAGGACGCCGCGTGGTTGGGCGACGTGAATGCCGGTGTGCAGTTCACGTTGAAAGACGAGCACTATGTGCGTCCGCTCAACACCAACTTCTACCTGTCCAAGCCGCTGATTGCGCCGCGCTCATGGGCCAACAATGGGCGGGGCGCCTGCGACATTGTCACGCAGGGCGATCGTGTGATGGCGTCGTGCTCCAGCGGCCAGCACGTGATTGAGGCGGGCGACTCGCTGCGCTTCGACTTCCGGCTCATGATCACGCCGTTCAAGCCGCTCGACACCAAGGGCCAGTGGGCCACGCGCTTCTTTCATGCGTTCGTGCCGGTGGACTCCATTGTGAAGCGCGGTGCGAACACGGTGAACGTGCATCACGCCAACCGCGTGAATCCATGGATCAACTATCCGTTCATCGAAACGGCCGGTATGCGCGCGTACATCGACTCCACGCACGCACGCGGGCTCAAGACCAAGATTTATTACACCGTGCGCGAACTCACCAACCACGCGCCCGAGATCTTCGCGCTGCGGTCACTGGGTGACGAAGTGCTGTCGCACGGCCCGGGGGGCGGATACTCGTGGCTGCAGGAGCATCTGGGTGACGACTACATCGCCGCGTGGCATGTGCCCGCCATCAAGGATGCGGCCATTGTGAACAGCGGCGTGTCGCGCTGGCACAATTTCTACATCGAAGGACTCGACTGGCTGGTGAAGCACGAGAAGATCGACGGGCTCTATCTCGACGATGTCGCGTTTGATCGCATCACGATGAAGCGCGTGCGCAAGACACTCGACCGCGGCAACCCCGGCGCGCTGCTCGATCTGCATTCGGCCAATCAGTACAACCCGCGCGATGGCTTTGCCTCCAGCGCCAATCTGTATCTCGAGCACTTCCCGTTCATCAACCGGCTCTGGTTCGGCGAGTACTTCGATTACGACTCGCGCCCCGATTACTGGCTGGTGGAGATCAGTGGCATTCCGTTTGGCCTCATGGGCGAGATGCTGGAGAAGGGCGGCAACCCGTGGCGCGGCATGACCATGGGGATGACGGCGCGCCTGCCGTGGTCCGGCGATCCGGCGCCGCTGTGGAAGGCGTGGGACGACTTCGGTGTGCAACAGAGCCAGCTGCACGGCTGGTGGTCCGGCCATGATCCCGTCACCGCCAGCGACACGACGGTACTCGCCACCACGTGGACCAAGCCCGGCAAGGCCATGGTGTCGCTGGGCTCGTGGAGCGAGCAGGACGTGACGGTGCGCCTCACCATGAACTGGAAGGCGCTCGGCATGGACCCGGCGCGCACCCGCGTGCGCGCACCGGCCATACCCGATTTCCAGAGCGCGGGCACATGGGCCGCCGATGCGCCCATTGTGGTGCCGGGCAAGAAGGGGTTGCTGCTGATCCTCGAGCCGAAGTAATCAGCCCACCGTACCGAACGAACGGCGCGCCGGAATGATCCGGCGCGCCGTTTGCGTACCGCATGGGTTATTTGTTCGCGTCGAGCAGTGTCTTGCGCTGCAACCACGTCTGTCCGTCCGTAATCCACTTGGCCGGCGCTTCGCCTTTCAAGTAGTGCCCAAACCACTGCAAAATGCGCCGCTCGTAATCCACCGCATTCTCGCGCTTCCCCAGCCCGTGTCCTTCGCCGGGATAGAGCAGCATGACCGCGTTCTTGCCGGCGCGCCGCGCGTAGTTGTAGAACTCCACGCCCTGCCGCATATCCACCGTGGGGTCGTCGCCGCCAATCTCAATGAGAATGCTCTTGGCCGGCATCACGTGCACCTTGTCCAGCGGCGAGTTGCGGCGCATGGCCTCGGGATCTTCCCACGGCGCCACCTGCATGCGGAACTGCCCCGTCTCCCAGTGATCAAACTCGGGCACGGAGCTCCAGTGCATCTGCCCCGCAAAACTCCACATGTCGCTGATGCCCGCCCCGGCCACGGCCGTCTTGAAGAGCGTGCTGTGCGTGGCCAGAAAGTACGCTTCGTAGCCGCCCTGCGAATGTCCGGTGTGTCCGATGTTCGCCGGGTCCACTAAGCCGCGGGCAATCACCGATTTCACGGCCGGCTCCACCGACTGCAACACGGCCAGCCCCGGCTCGCGCGGACGGAACACGATGTCCGGCATCAACACGAAGTAGCCGTTCTGGGTGAAGACGTTCGCGTTGTAGTAGTCATTCTCGCGCGGCGCCACATAGCGATGCAGCCCCTGCGTCAGCAGCTCGTACGTGTACACAATCATCGGGTACTTCTTCGTCGCGTCGTAGTTGGCGGGGTAGTACAGAATGGCCTGCAACGGTACGCCGATGCTGCTGGTGAAGTTCATCAACTCGGCCTTGCCCCACGCGTAGTCCTTCTGGAACGGATTGGTTTCCGTGCGCGCGCGCGCATCGGCCAAGTCGGCACCCGCCACGAAGGCGTTAGGCGATTCCCGAAAGCTCTGCCGCACAAACAGGTAGCGGTCGGCGCTATCCGCTTTCGCCAGACTGCCCACCATGGCATCAGCCAACAGCAGGCGCTGCACCGTGCCGTCGGGGTGCAGGCGCGCGTACCCACTCTGCTTGCTGCGCGTGCCGTACAGCGACAGGTACACGGGCTTCGTGAGGTCCACGGCGCGCTCGAGTGCGCCATTGATAGTTCCGCCTCCCACCCCCGTCAACGACACCACACGGTGCGCCACTCGGGTGGCCGCGCCATTGGTGAGGCGGCGCCCGCCGCTGCCATCCATGCGCAGCGCCCACACGTCGTACGCGCTGTACACCAGCATGGTCGCCCCGTCCTTGCTCCACACGGGTGCGCCGATGGGCGGAAGCACGTCGGTGGGATGATCATCTTCGCGATCGACGAAATCCACCTTGTCGCTCGCCCGCAGCGCGGCGGTCAGATTGGTGCGCGCGCCCGTGCTGACGTTGGCCACCCAGTAATCGCGACCATCAAACCACGGTACGCGCACACCCGTGGGGTCGGCGCCAAAGACATGCCGCACGTTCGTCAGCAACTTCGTGCGCGCCCCCGTGGCCACGTTCACGGTCCACACATCCTCGTCGCGCCGACCGAACTTCTGGCCGAACGCATAGGGCTTGCGGTCCATCTCCGTCGCGATGGCATCGCCTTCCAGTACGGTGGTGGTTTCGGCGGGATCGCTCCCCAATGCCACCACCGCGTTGCCGCTGATGCGCCACGCCACCAGCATGGTGCTGCGCAGATCGCGTTGCTCGCCGCTGCGCTGCTCGGGAATGACATGCACGTCGTTGGTGTGCCAGATCTCCACATCAGAGATCTTCTCGTCGCTTTTCTTGGGCGCGTCTGCTGCGGGCTCACGCAGCCGCACCCCCATGTACAGCGTTTGGCCATCGCGCGACCACGCGGGGCGCCGATAGTCCGCAATGCGCGTACCGGTGGGCAGACCGGTGGGTGTCTCAAGCCGCCGCGGCGCGGCGGCGCGACCCGCCGCGTTCGTGCCGACCTGCGTCCACACCAGCACCACATACGCCGTGTCGAGAAACGCCTTGTCTACACGACTGCGCAGCGCGGCCAGGTCGTCCGACTTCGGGCGCCACGCCAACGCGCGATACACATCGGTGGCGCTCTCCAGCACCCGCACCGCGCCGGTGGTGCCATCAAAGAGCTGCAGCCCATTCCCCGCCCCGCCGTCCACCGTCACGGCTAGCGCGAGCAACGGCGCAGCGTCGCTCCACGCGTGCTCGCTCACGTTGCTCACCGACAGGCGCGTTCCGCCAACGAGATCCAGCACCAGGACCTCGCTGGTCTTCTTGCCCTCGGCCGCGTACTTCGTGACCGACACGAATCCGCCCGAAGCGTTGAAGCTGAACGCGCTGACATCGGCGATGCTCACCGTCTCGCCGGTGGCGAGATTGCGCAGCCCGAACGCGGTGCGCACTGGCTTCTTTTCTTTTTGCAACCGGTCGCGTTCCTTGGGCGCGACGCCCACGAGGTACGCCAGCCACTTGGAATCCGCCGAAAACGCGGGCGCCGTCGCGAACGGCAGCACCAGCGTCGTGTCGCGCGCGCTGTCGCGCCTGCCGCCACGCACCCGCAGCTCGTTCTCCTCGTTGCCGCGCGTGATCGCGGCCGACAGCCACTCGCCGTTGGGGGAGAGCCGCGTCGCGCCGAGGGACTCCCAACGGCCGAGGTCGCGCGGCGTCAGGACGGGCTTCAGCATCGGCGCCGGCGCGGGCGTCGACTGGGCGGCCAGCGGCGTCGCTCGGGCACCCGCGGCGAGACAGAGGGCCGCGCCGATGGAAAGCCAGCGCGTACGGGACAATGAACGACAACGCATAGGGAGCGCTCTGGACGGGAGAGGTGACCGGGCCGGTCAGGACGGCCCAGGGGAGATTCGTCGTCGCCAATATGCGCTATTGTGCCTATTGGCGAGGGCCACCGCTATCGCCAAGATGCGCAGAACGCCTGACGCCGTCCTCGGCACCATCGCGATACTGTGCCGTAGCCCCTCGAGAGACACGTCGAAGCGGTCGGCGTCGTGTGCAGCGGGTCGGGTATTTCCTGATCGCACCCTAGCGACGTCGACGTTACACTACCCATGTGTGACAAAGCGTGACCAATGCACCACGTGTCGCAGCGCTGAGGGACTGTTCGCCCGGCCCCCTATTTTCGCCCCGCATGCCCGATCCGACCGGAAACATCCCGACGATCCCTCCGCAGTCCGCCTCGGCACCTGGTGTCGTCGCGGCGCACGGCACGCCTACGCTCGAGCCGTCACCGGATGAGTTCGCCTTTCCCATCGTTGGCATCGGCGCGTCGGCCGGCGGATTAGAAGCGCTCAAGCAGTTTGTCGCTAAGCTCCCGCCGCAGCCCGGCTACGCCGTCGTCGTCATCCAGCATCTCGACCCCACGCACAGCGACCGCTTGGCGGAGCTGCTGCAGCGCACCAGCACGGTGCCGGTGGTGCAGATCACGGACCAGCTGCTGGTGGAGCGGGATCGAATCTACGTCCTCCCGCCGGGATTCGACGTGGTCCTCACACGCGGGCACCTGCAGCTGTTGCAGCCCACCGCTCCGCGAGGCCTCCGCCTCCCCATCGACTTTTTCTTCCGCTCGCTGGCGGCACGACAGCAGCTCGCCATCGGCGTGATTCTCTCCGGCATGGGTGCCGACGGCACGCTCGGCCTCCGCGCCATCAAGGAGCAGGCCGGTGCGTCGTTCGTGCAGCGCCCGGAGGATGCCCAGTTCGACAGCATGCCGCGGAGTGCCATCAACGCTGGACTGGCGGACATGGTCGGCGCGGCGGGCGAACTCCCGGGGCTGATCCGCAGCTATCTCGAACACCAGCCGTCGTTGGCGCTGCGTATGGCGCAGTCGCAAACACAGCTGCACTTGTGCATCGACGAGATGTTGCTGCTCCTGCGCGCCCACACGGGTCGTGATTTTTCGCAGTACAAGCGCAGCACCATCCAGCGTCGCATCGAACGGCGTATGGGACTCCATCAGCTGCGACAGCCGGAGGCGTATCTGCGCCTGCTGGCCCAGAATCCACAGGAGCTCGACCTGCTCTTTCGTGAGATGCTCATCGGCGTCACGAGCTTCTTTCGCGACGCCGCCATGTGGGAGTTGCTGCGCGACACGGTGCTCCCCGAGCTGATTCATGAAAAACCGGAGCGCTCCACCATTCGGGCGTGGGTGGCCGGCTGCTCCACCGGGGAAGAAGCGTATTCGCTGGCCATCGTGTTACGCGAAGCGATTGCGGCCTCGCGTCCGAATGCGTCACTCTCCGTTCAGATTTTCGCGACGGATCTCGACGATGATGCCATCGAGCGTGCGCGCGCCGGCGTCTACCCGGACAGCATTGCCGCGGACGTCTCCGCCGAACGGCTCGAGAAGTACTTCACGAAGGAGAACAGCTCCTACCGGATTCGATTGGATGTGCGGGAGACCGTCGTCTTCGCCCCGCAGGATATGGTGATGGACCCGCCGTTCATCAAGCTGGACCTGCTGAGCTGCCGCAATCTGCTCATCTACCTGGACGCGGTGCTGCAGCAAAAGCTCATGCCCGTGTTCCACTACGCGCTCAACCCCGGCGGCGTCCTCATTCTCGGGTCTGCCGAAACGGTGGGCAACGCGACGCAGCTCTTCAGCACCATCGACGCGAAGTCGCGCATCTATCGCCGCACCGAGACCACGCGGCCGGTGGACCTCCTCGAATTCCCCAGCACCATCGCGCGCAACGCACGGGCCAATGGCGGTGTAACGCCGCCCGTCCGGATGGCGCCGCGACCGGTGGCCAGCTTGCAGCAACTGGCGGACAGCCTGTTGCTGGCGTCGTACACGCCCGCGGCCGTGATCACCACACCGCAGGGCGATCTGTTGTACGTCAACGGTCGCACGGGCCGTTATCTCGAGCCCGCCGCCGGACGCGCCAACTTGAACGTGCTCGCCATGGCGCGCAGCGGGCTCCGCGCGCCGCTGCATGACGCGTACCGGCGGGCGCTCGAGACTACCGACGCCATCCGCTGCCCGAACGTACTCGTCGAGCCGACCGAGCACGAACTGCGCGCCGATCTGACGGTGCAGCGCTTGCTCGATCCCGAGGCGTTGCGCGGGATGATAATCGTGGTGTTCGCCGAACCCGCCCCGTCCTCGACGGGTGGCCTGCCCAGTGAGTGGACGGCGCCGGACAGCCCCGCGCCCCACGACACGCGACTCCAGCAGTTGGCACTGGAGTTGCTGCGCGCCAACGAAACCGCGCAACGATTGCGCGATGAAATGCAGACCTCGCAGGAACAGCTGCGTGCCGCAAACGAAGAGCTGCAGTCCACGAACGAGGAAATGCAATCGACCAACGAGGAGCTCACCACCTCGAAGGAAGAGATGCAGTCGATGAACGAAGAGCTGCAGACCGTCAACAACGAGTTGCTGTCGCGGGTGGAGGAATTGTCCCGCACCAGCAGCGATATGCGCAACCTGCTCAACAGCACCAACATCGCCACGCTCTTCCTGGACGGCAACTTGTTGGTGCGCCGATTCACCCCGGCGATGACGAACATCGTCAAGCTCATTCCCGGCGACGTGGGACGACCTATCACCGACCTCGTACTCGCGCTGGAATACGCCGCCTTGGCGAACGATGCGCGCGAGGTGATGCACACGCTCGTCTACAAGGAAACACAAGTCCGCTCGACCACCGACAATTGGTATACGGTGCGCATCATGCCGTACCAGACACAGGACAAGCGCATCGACGGCGTGGTTATCACGTTCATTGACATCAGCGTGGCCAAACGGCTGGAAATTGCGCTACGGAAGACGCTGGATGACCTCCGCCATGAAGTGGAAGTGCGTCCGGATGCCGCCGCGACAGCCAGGCGCGTTGAAGTCGTCCTGCGTGACGCGCTGACCACCCTGCAGGGGCGGAGTATTCCAACCCCGCCCGAGGCGTTGGGCTACATGTCCGTACCTCGGACCGCTGGCATCGAATCGGCGAGCACGCCGGCCATGCCACCTCCGACGCCCTGATTACGCGCTGATTACGCCCTGCTCACGCAGTACTTGAATTGACAACCGAGGAAATCCTTGTGCACGACCATTTCGAATTCTCCAAGCCCTTCGATCGCCTTCGGAAACATGCCGAGGCGACCTTGGCGAGCAGACCGGCGGACCGCGCGGTGCGATCCGCGCTTGAGCAGACCGATGCCGTGGCGCTCGTGCATGAACTGCAGGTCTCTCGTATTGAGCTGGAGATGCAGAACGCGCAGCTCTTCGAGTCCCGCCGGGCGCTCGAAGAGTCGCTTGATCGCTATCGGGAGCTCTACCAGCAGGCGCCGGTCGGCTACCTGTCGCTGACTCCCAGTGGCACCGTCATCATTGGCAATTCGCGCTGCGCAGACCTGCTGCGCATCCCGGATGAACGGCTGCCGGGGACACGACTGGCGTCGTTCCTCGACGACGACTCGAAGGCGGACTTCGCGCGCTTCATGGTGCAGGTGCTTGCCGGTGACGGGCCACAGCAGACCGACGTGCGGCTGAAGAGTCCGGCCGAGCCGCCGATGTTCCTCTCGCTGCAAGGCGTCCGCGAAGCCGATGGCACGGAGTGCCGTCTCGTGATGATTGATGTCACCGCCGTGCGCGCGGCGGCACACGCCGAGCAGATTGCGCAGCAGGCGGCGTTTGATCGCGATCGGCTGCAGCTCGTGCAGAGCGTCTTGGACGGACTCCCGTTCCAGGTCTGTCTGGCGGACGCCGACGGCAACGTGCTCGTGAGCAACACGACGTGGGCGGCGCAACTGCGCGAGTCCGAATGCCGGCTGGGAGACGTGCCGCCGGCCTATGGCTGTCGGTCGCCGTTGTGTTCGGCCTGGGCGACGGCCATGCGACCTACCCCGACGGACGCGGAGCGCGCAATCATTGCCATCGAACAGCTCCGCACCGGCCTGGTTAAAGAATTCCGCATGGAGTTCACCGCGGACGTGGCCCGTGGCCCGAGACGATTTCGCCTCCGTGGCAACCGTCTGGCCGGGTCAAACGACGAACGCTTCATTCTGACGCAGCTCGACATCACGGCGCAGTACGAAAGCGAGCAGGCGGAGGCGCGGCTCAGCGATCAACTGCACGAATCACAGAAGCTGGAGGCGCTTGGCGTGCTGGCGGGCGGCATTGCACATGATTTCAACAATGTGCTGGGCGCTATTCTCGGCAACGTCTCGCTGGCACGACAGGCACCGGGCGGCGGCGAGGCGCTCGACGCATCGCTGGGTGAAATTGAACGCGCTGGTCGTCGCGCGGCCGACATGGTGCAAGGCATTCTGACGTTCAGCCGTCGCCAGCCGCTGCAGCTGACCACGCTGCCCTTGGGTGACGTTATCCGCGAGGCCGCACGGCTCGTGCGCGTATCCATTCCGGCGGGCGTGTCCATCGAGACCGTGATCGCGCCGGATACGCCACCCATTCGCGGTCAGGCCACGCAGCTGCAGCAAGTGCTGGTCAATCTGTGTACGAACGCCTGGATGGCGATTGCCGCCCGACCTCAGAGGAACGGCGCCATCACTATCATGGTCGATACGTGTGACGTGGCGGTCGACACACGGCTTGGCGATAACGGCGCGACCGGCACACTCGCGGCCGGGAGCTACGCGCGCTGCACCGTGCGTGACACTGGCATCGGCATGGACACCGCCACCCTCGGGCACGTGTTCGAGCCGTTCTTCACCACGCGTGACGTGGGCGAGGGCACCGGACTCGGACTGTCGGTGGTGCACGGCATCATCGCGTCGCTCGACGGCGTGATCACGGCCGAAAGCACGCCTGGTGTGGGGAGTTGCTTCTCGTTCTATTTGCCGGCTGCACCGGCGGCCGAAGAGGCGGTCGAGCAGGCGGTCGAGATGGCAGCGTCGACCATGCCGGTCACGAGCAACCGAGGTGCGTTGGCGTACACGCCCATCAACGGGCAACCAGCCGCCGATCACGAGCAGACCTCCGTCATGCTGCTGGACGACGAGCCGTCCATCCTCTCCGTGATGACGCGCCTGCTGCGAGGCCGCGGCTTTCAGCTGACGACGTTTAGCGATCCCGAGCATGCCATCGCGGCGTTGCAGGATCCGACGCGACGGTTCGACGTGCTGGTCACCGACCAGAACATGCCCAAGCATTCGGGCATTGACGTGGCCCGTATAGCCGCGGCCACACGCCCCGAGCTGCCGGTGGTGGTGGTCACGGGCCTGTTCACCGAGGAGCTGCGTGACCTCGCCGCGCAGGCGGGGGTGCAGGAGTTGATCAGCAAGCCGGATCTGGCCACCAAGTTCGTCCCGCTGCTCGATTCGCTGCACGTTGCCAATCGACCGCGCGGCGGCACGCACGGGATGGCGTCCTAGGTCGCGTTCGCCTGCGGCCGTCGTGTCAGAGAATGCGACGGCCGAAGGCGCTCGCAATCAGATCCGCCGCCAATTCGGCGGTGTGATTCTGCCGGTCGAGGATGGGATTGATCTCCACGAGATCCATCGCCAGCAGCGCGCCCGAATCATGCACGATCTCCATCGCGAGGTGCGCTTCGCGCAGCGTCGCACCGCCGCGCACGGGCGTGCCCACTCCCGGTGCTTCGCCCGGATCCACCCAGTCGGCATCGCACGAGAGATGGATGCCGCCCGTGCCGCGCGTGACGATGGCCACCGCCTCGTCCATTACCGCGCGCAGTCCGCGCTCGTCGATGTCGCGCATCGTGAAGGCGCGCAGGCCAAGTTCCCGAATGAGCGCCTGCTCCGCGTCATCAAGATCGCGTAACCCAACGTAGACCACGTGCTCGGGGAGCACCGCTGGGTAGACGGACGCTACGTGCGACAGGCGCGTATCGCCGAAGCCCAGCAGATGGGCTACCGGCATGCCATGCACATTGCCGCTGTGGCTCGTGGCGGGCGTGTTCAGGTCCGCGTGGGCGTCCAGCCAGAGCAGCCCCACGCGCTGGCCGCGTTCAGCGAGGGCGGTCGCCGTCCCCGCCACGGAGCCGGCCGCCAGCGAATGATCGCCCCCAAGTACCAGCGGCCGCACACCGGCGCGCACCGCCGCCGCCGTCCGCAGCGCGAGCTCGGCGCAGACATCGGTAATGGCCGTGAGCAGCGCCTCGGGGCCGTGGGCCAAGGAGGTGCGATCGGGCACCACCACGTTGCCGGCATCCGACACCGTAAGCCCCAGACGCTGGAGATGCGCCGTCAGCCCCGAGAGCCGCATGGCGGACGGCCCCATATCCACCCCGCGCCGACTCGCGCCCAAGTCCATGGGCACGCCGATGATCTGCACCGTGCGAGCGATTGTCATGACAGGAAGCTGCGGGCGCGGCGGGGCCACGACAAGCGGGACCCACGCGCCACACCAAGCGCGCTCTATCGCGGCTGCGCTCGGCGCCTAGAATCCAGAGATGACCACACGCCGCACATTTCTCGCCCACGCGCCCCTCGGACTGATGGGCGCCGCCATGGCCTCGCCGTTGGCGTCGGCCGCCGCTGCCGCACATCCGGACGCGCCCAAGGACGCGCCCACGAGTGCGCCCGCGGACGCGCTCGCGAGCGCGCTCGACGCGCCGGTGCCCCTCCTCAGGACGGTGCCGCTCGGCGCCCCCGAGCTGCGCTGGATTCCCAAGCACGCGGAGCTCGCATACACCTTTGGCGGCGTCGCGCCACGCCAGCGCATCCAGCCGGGCACGCACATCATCACATGGACCGAAGACTGCTTTGACGGCGCGGTGAAAACGAAGGCCGATCTGCCGTCGAAGGTGATGCCGCCCGGTCACGATAATCCGCAGACGGGTCCGTTCTTCGTGGAGGGCGCACAGCCAGGCGATACGATTGCCGTGCACATCCTGAAGCTCGAACCGGCGCGCAATTACGCGGTGTCGTCGTTCAGCCCGGGCTTCGGCGCCTTGGTGGGGACGGACAAAACCGCGATGCTGGGACCGGAGTTTCCGGAAACCACGTGGCGCTACGATATCGACGCGGCGCGTAACATGGCACGCACCAGCAGCGCCGACGGCCGCCACAGTTGGGAAGTGCCGCTGGCCCCATTCCTTGGGTGCCTGGGTGTGGCCCCCGCCATGAGCGAAGTGCGCAGCACGATCGTGCCGGGCCCGTTCGGTGGCAACATGGATTGTCCCGAAGTGCGCGCGGGCAACACGGTGTTCCTCGGCGTCAACGTGCCGGGCGCGCTGTTGTCGTTTGGTGACGGTCACTTCGCGATGGGCGACGGCGAGATCATGGGCGCCGCGATTGAAGGCGCGATGAACGTGGAGGTCGTGGTGGAGCTCATCAAGCACTCGGCCACGCCGGTACCGCGCATTGAGAACGCCAACGAGGTGATGTTCGTCGGATCGGGGCGCCCGCTGGAAGACGCCGCGCGCGTGGCCTTCAAAGCGATGGTGCACTGGGTGCGCGCGGCAAGCGGCATGAGCGATGTGGATGCGTATCAATTCGTGTCGCAGAATGCGCGGGCGCCGATCGTGCAGCTGGTGGATCCGGAGTACACGGTGATGGTGAAGCTGGACAAGCGGCGTGTGCCGGGGCGGCGCTGAGGGGCGGCGGCGGCAAACTGCTTTGACACGGAGGGCACAGAGGGCACAGAGGGCACAGAGGGCACAGAGGACCTGGGCTGCGTGCCCTCGGCATTCTCGCTAGGTCCTCCGTGTCCTCTGTGTCCTCCGTGTCCTCCGTGTCCTCCGTGTCCTCCGTGTCCTCCGTGTCAAAGACGTTCCCCCGGCCCCGAGACAACACATGCCGCCCCGCACCCGAGCCGCCGCACGCACCCTCGCCATCGCCGCCATCGCCGCTGCGTTCGCGTCCCCGCTGTGCGCGCAACCCACCACGCTCATCCGCCACGCCCGCATCATCGACGGGCGCGGCACGCCGTCACGCACTGGCGATGTGCGCATCCGCGGCAAGCGCATTGAAGCCATCGGCACGCTGACGCCGCGCGCGAACGAGCCGGTTGTTGACGCGCAGGGCCTCGTGCTCGCCCCGGGATTCATCGACACGCACAGTCATCACGACCGCCGGCTGTTTGAAGCGCGTGATGCGCGCGCCATGGTCAGTCAGGGGGTGACCACCATCGTGGTTGGGCAGGACGGTGGTGGTCGCACACTGCGTCAGCTGTTCGCACGACTGGACTCGCAGCCCGTGGCCGTAAACCTCGCGTCGTACGTGGGGCACGGGGCGGTACGCAGCGCGGTGATGGGCGAGGACTTCAAGCGGCAGGCGACACCGGCGGAAATTGCGCGCATGCAGCAACTCGTGCGTGAGGACATGCAGGCCGGCGCGCTCGGGCTCTCGACGGGGCTCGAGTACGATCCGGGCATCTACTCATCGCCCGCCGAAGTCATCGCGCTCGCACGCGTGGCCGCACAATTCGGCGGCCGCTACATCAGCCACCTGCGCAGCGAAGATCGCGACTTCTGGCCGGCGCTCAACGAGATCATCACCATCGGTCGCCTCACTGGCATGCCCGTGCAGGTCTCGCATATCAAGCTGGGCATGCGCGATTTGTGGGGACAGGCGGACAGTGTCGTGCGCGTGTTGAATCGTGCGCGCGCCAACGGCATTCGCATCACGGCGGATATTTATCCGTATCTGTATTGGTCGGCCAACCTTGGCGTGCTCTATCCCAAGCGCAACTTCGCCGACAGCACCGAGACGGCGTTCATTCTCACGCATCTCAACACGGAAGACGACATCCTCTTCAGCAGCGTAGACGGTCATCCGGAGTATCGCGGCAAGTCACTGGCGCAGGTGGCGGCACTGCGCGGGCGCACACCGGCGCGCACGATGATGGACATGCTGGCCGAGCCCGATGGCGATGGCGCGGGCATTGTGGCCAAGGGGATGGACGATGCCGATGTGGACCGCCTTATGCAGTGGCCGTTCACCAATATCTGCAGCGACGGTACGTCCAACGGCTTGCATCCACGCGGCTTCGGGAGCTTTCCAAAGGTGGCCGGGCCGTATGTGCGCGATCGCCATCTCTTCTCGCTCGAGGAAGCGGTGCGAAAGATGACCAGCCTCGCGGCGCGCAATGTGGGTATCGAACAACGCGGCACGATCGCGGCGGGGAATTTTGCGGATCTGGTGTTGTTCGATCCGACCACCATCACCGATCATGCGACGTTTGAAACCCCGCAGGCGATGGCGACGGGTGTGCAGACGGTGTGGGTGAATGGCGCCGTCGTGTATGCGGCGGGCGCGGTGACGGGTCGGTATGCGGGGGTAGTGGTGAAGCGGGTGACGCGGGGGCGGTGACGGATTGTCAACAGCGACGGCATCAACAGCCACGACATCAACGGCCACGACATCAACAGACACGACATCGACTGCCTTCCTTAACCGATCACCCTTTCACCGATCACTGTTCACGTCGTGGCCGTTGATGTCGTGGCCGGAAGTAGCAACGCCCCGGACGGTGAATTGTCCGGGGCGTTGTGCATGGTGCGTGGTGTAGCCCGCGAACTACGGGTTGCGGTTGGTGCAGCCCTTGAAGTTCGGGTTGTTGCGCTCGTCGGTGACGATGGGGAGGTTCACGTCGCCGGCGTAGTTGCCGCCCTTGTAGTGCACGCCCTGCGGGAAGGTGTTATCCGCGGTGCGGCCATACTGACGAATGAGGCGGCGCATGTCGCCCAACCGCTGACCGCGGCCAAACGTCCAGAACGCCTTCTCACGGAACTGCAGCTGCACGCGAGCAGCATCCGTACCCGGATCCACCAGCGGCGCCATGGCGGCGGGCTGGATATCGCCGAGCTTCGGCGGCGCCGCGCGCAGCGCGTTGTGAATGGCCAGCCACGTGGTGACGTTGCCGTTCTTGAGCGCCACTTCGGCTTCCACCATGCGGGCATCGATACCGTTGACGACATCCACTGGGGTGAACTGTCCCCACATGGTGGTGGTGCGCGTGTAGGTCAGGCCGTCCTGTCCATTGATGGCGCCACTGGTGGGCGTCACGACGGGCAGGCGCGGGTCACGGGCCGATGCAAACGGGAGGGCATTCCGCACGAGGATATTGCGGCTATTGCCTTCCACGCTGTCACCCACGCTGTAGCGGCGCTGGCTCAGGGCCTGGCTCCAGATGGTGTTCGTGCCGGCCACCGTGGAGAACGTGTGCTGATACGCAAACGCCGTCGGCAGACCGGCGACCATGGTGCCCGCGGTGTTGAAGTCACCAACACCGAGCGCCGCACGGGCACGCGCCACGCGCACCGCACGATTCATCAGCACGCTCGCGGCATCCGTGCCGTTGGCGTACGTCAGCGCCGTATCGAGCGAGGCCGCCGACAGCGCGAACACTTCGGCAACACTGCGCGGCGTGCCGTCTTCCGGCGGCGTCGCGTTACCGTTGCCGATCGGAATCCCGTTGCAGAAGTCCGAGGCCAGCTGCAGCTCGGAATACCCGCGCGTGAGATACATCTCGGCCATCAACGCGCGCAGATCGGGGCGACCCGTCTTGAGCGCGGCGATCCCCTGATCCGCACGCGTGCGCGCCCGGTACAGGTTACGCAGCTGTCCGGTGACCGAGGAGTTGAACTCGGCCGTCTGACGCTGATCGGTTTCGTCGTTCTGAATAAACGTCGAGCTGGTCGACCATTCATCAACCAGCAAGCCGCCAAATAGCCAGCTGCTTTCGCCGGCGCCCGTGGTCAGACGGAACGTGGCAATCGCGCCATTGGCCACCGCGACGGCGGCCTCAGGCGAAACGACCGCGCTCGGATCGATGATGTCCGGATCCGTCACCTGCAGGAACTTGTCGTTCGCGCTCTGACAGCCGGCGGCGGTCAGCGTGAGCGCCAGCGTCATGGAGACGCTCAGGCGCCGCGGCATCAAAGAGCGCCCCGTGGAGTTGGTCTTGGTCATGGGTGCGTGTCTCCTAGTAGCCGACGTTGACGCGGAAAATGAAGTAGCTCGGCGGGCCGACGGTCTGGAACTCGCTCGGTGCATCGGTACCCGACGTCGTGTTGTACGCGGACTCCGGATCGGTGCCGCGATACTTGGTCTTCAGGTACAGGTTACGACCCGTGAGCACCATGGACAGCGACTTGGCGCGCACGAGCTTCGACGCGAGCGTCGGCGTGAACGTGTACTGCATGGACATCTCGCGCAGACGCATGAACGCACCGGACTGGAAGAAACCATCCAGCGTACGGGCGACATGCTCGTTGGCCGCGATGTTCGTGGCCTGATCGATGAAGTCTGCCTTGAGGTCGAGGCGACCCGCGCAGTTGGGGCGCGTGCAGCGGATGCGCTCCGTGTTGTTGTACCACTTGCTGCCACCACGGTAGTCCACCATGCTGCTGATCCGCAGCGCATGGTTGAACAGCTCCCAGCCAGAGCTGAGCGTGGCGGTGTAGCGCGGCGTGGCGTAGCCGCGGAAGATGGCCGAGTCGCCGACGAACACTTCGTTCTTCGTGGCGTCCGTGTAGTACGTGAGGAGGCCGTCCCCGTTCTTGTCCTGCCAGCCGGTGATCGGACGCGCCCAGAGGCCGCCAATCGGATAGCCGGCGACGGTGCGCGACGTGGTACCCACCTGCGGCGGCGTGCTACCCAGCGACACGACCTTATTATCGTTGGCCGAGCCGGACAGGTTCATGTCCCACGATACCATCTTGTTCTGCAGCAGCTGCGCGTTGATCGCGACTTCAAGGCCGGCGTTCTTCACTGCGCCAAGGTTACGCAGCTGCGACGACACCGAGCCGTACGACGGCGGGAGCACGGCGCTGATGAGCGCGTCCTTCGTGATCTTGCTGTAGTACGTCGCGTCCAGGTTGATGCGCTGGTTGAACATGCCGATTTCGAAGCCCGTTTCCTGCTCCGCCGACCGTTCCGGCTTGAGATTCTCGTTGCCGAGCGCGGCCTGCGTCACCGTGGGCTGATCGAGCGCGGCGATGCTCGTGCTGGACGCCGTGTAGTAGCGCATGGCGTCGTTCGGACCCGGCTGCACGCCCGACTGGCCGTACGCGTAGCGCAGACGCACCGAGTTCACGAACTCAGGCGCGCGCCACCACGACTCCTGCGAGATCAGATACGACGCGGACGCCTTCGGGTACACGATGCTCTGGAAGTTCGTACCGAACGCCGAGTTCTGGTCGCTGCGGACGGCGGCGGTGAGGAACAGGTTGTCGGCCACGGCCAGCGACTGTTCGATGAACACACCGAGCGTCTTCTGCAGCGTCGTGCCTTCGCTCACGGACGGGATCGTACCGGATCCGACGTTCTGCGAACCGGGGGCCAGCTGCGTGGACCCCGTCGCGGCGCCGGCGAACAGATACGAGATGTACTGTGCGCCCACCGTCGTCTTGAGGTTGAGGCTCTTCCGCAGCGAGTACGTCGCCGTGGAGCCGAGATCCACCGTCAGGTTGTTGATGTTGACGCGATTGATGCCGCGCGCGCCAAGGCGCGTGGTGGCCGTGAGCGGCGGTCCGTCGCCGCGCATGAGCAGGTTTTCGTCGTTACGGCCGGTCCAGTCATTGCCCACCGTGGCACGGTTGGCCAGCCACGTGAACGGACGCCAGTTGGCGTTCGCCGACCAGATAAAACGGTTGACGGACTGCGCCGTCTCTTCCTGCCACATGTAGCCGGGCGTCCAGGCGCGGTAGCCGTTGAGCGGCGTGCCGAGACCGGAGACCGTGCCGTTGTCGCGCGTGCCGGGGCCGCCGAACAAGTGCGAACCCAGACCGGCGGTGGCATTGGACTCCAGCGAGTAGCGCTGCGCGACATTGATGAAGTTCGTCGACACCGCGAGGTCCAACTTCGGCGAGAGCGCCGAGTTGAGGTTCATGCGCAGCGACCGACGATCCATCTCGTTCGGATTGGTCGTCCAATCGTAAATCTGCTGCTTCATGGAATCCATGCGCGCGCGCTCGAACTGCGGGAGCGTCAGCACGCCGGTTTCCTTTTCATCTTCCACCGAGAAGAAGTAGCGCACCGCGTCCGTGCCGCCCGACACCTGCACACCCGTCTGCCGGCGCGTGCCGGTGCCCACCGGCGTCAGATCCGGCTGCTTGAAGATGTTCAGGTGGCTCGTGGAGTCCGCCGTGCACTCGCCCGTGCCCACACGCTGCAGGTTACAGAACGCGCGCGACGACACGGTTTCGCCCGGGCGCTTGCCCCACAGGCTGACGGCGTCGGGATAGTAGTTGTTGTCCTTGAGCTGGCCGCCCTCGCTGTAGACGTTCCAGCGGGCCGCGCCGGCGCGTCCCTTCTTGGTCGTCACCAGGATCACGCCGTTGGCGGCGTCGGTGCCGTACAGCGTGGCCGCCGACGGTCCCTTCACGACTTCGATGTTCTCGATTTCTTCCGGATTGAGGTCGCCGACACGACTGGCGTTGTTACCGCCCGTGGTGCCGCCGCTGCCGGTCGCCGTGCTGAAGCTGGCGTTGTCGCTCGTCATGCGAATGCCGTCGATGATCCAGATCGGATCGTTCGACAAGCTGACGGAGTTCATGCCACGCACGCGAATACGCGCGCCCGTGCCCGTCTGCGTGCCGCTCGTGACCGTCACGCCCGGCGCGCGGGAGTTGAGCAGGTCATTCATGTTGGACACCGGTGCCGCTTCCAGCACCTTCTTCACATCGATGTTCGCCGTGGCGTTACCGATTTCGACGCGACGCTGTACACCAGTCGCGGTCGTCACGACGTCGGCCAGCTGCACCGCCGCCGTGGTCATCGCAAACTCCAACGACGCGGTCTGCCCGGCGGCGATGGTGACCTTCTTGGTCATCTCGGAGTAACCCACGCGCAGCACACGCACGGTATAGTCACCCGCGGCAATCGCGCGGAGGGTCACTCGGCCTTCGGCATTCGTTGCGGCACCGAGGGTCGTGCCGGCCAGCATGACGCGGGCCGCTTCGACCGGTCGCTGGTTGGCGATGTCCGTAACATGAACCGCGAGCGCACCACCGGTTCCAGCCTGCGCTCGCGCCACTGACGCGGAGAGCAGACCTGAACCGAGGAGAGCACCCACCAGCGCCGGGAGGGGGCGCCAGACTTTGAGCATAGGAAGAGCCTCAGGGTGTGGGAGGAGTAAAAACGCTCGTCAAGTTGCAACGATACGGTCACGCTCGCCACTCCCAACGGTGCGTCTTAGCGCGCCCGTGCTGCGCCACCCCAATATCCCGCGATTCTCACGGCTTGCCCCACATCAAAAGCGCAGGGACAAGCAGCTCAGCCCACCGTCCATCTTCTCGAACTCCTGCATATTCAGGATTTCCAGTGCATATCCATGCGCTCGCAACAGGGCGTGCGTAACCGGGTAGCCAGCCGCGACGAACACCACGTCGTTGACACGCACGCAGTTGGCCGCGTACGCCTCCCCGGCCGGCACGCGCAGTCGCTCAAAGCCGGACAGCGCCGGATGGGACGCCAGCGCGTCAATGACCAGCAGGCGCCGCTCGTCCAGCGCGGTTACCCCGCTCTTGAGATGGAGGATTCCCGGCGTCTCGCGAATATCCACCGTCGCCGACGATACGCCATAACGCGCCAGCCACGCCGCAAGCTGATCCGCCCCCGCCTGATTGGTACGCAGCGACACGCCGATGAGCACGTGCCGTCCGATCTCGCACACGTCCCCGGCGTCCAGCGTCCCGGGGGCCACGATGGCGGCGACCTCCGCGAAGTGCGCCATCACGGCCTCGCGGATCGCGGCCACCTCCCCCGCGCGACTCGGCGCCCCAGGGCGCGTCAGGATCGCCCCCTGCCCCGGCAGGATCAGCGCCGTGTCCTCCACAAACGTGGAGTCAGGATAGCGATCGTCTGCCGGTAGCGTGGTGATCGCGCAGCCGTGCCGCGCCAACGCGTCGCAGTACGCAGCGTGCTGCGCGAGCGCACGGTCCACGTCGGGCGCACCAAGGTCGACGGTGGTCAGCCCGTCGGCAAAGTTGCGGGCGGGCGGGCGAACAATGGCCTGCGAAAAGTGAGCGAACATGCGCGTGACGTGTGTGAGAAACCGCTGCGGCCGAATGACGTCCCGCCGCGTCGCCCAGAATATGCGCACGGCAGGCGGCACCGCGCCTACCCCCACAACGCCGGCACGGGCGGCTGCATCACGCCATTCACACACACCATGGCGTCCGCACGATCCGCCGTCTGCAACAACGGCCCATCCAAATCCACGTAGCCGCACCGTTGTCCCACCAGGAATGCGGGCGCCATCCCCAGCGACGTGCCGCACATGTTGCCCACCATGAGCTGCATGCCCAGCGCAATCGCCGCGTCGCCCAGCGCCATGGCCTCCGTGAGCCCACCGCACTTGTCCAGCTTGATGTTGATGTACTGGTAGTACGCCGACAACGTGGCGAGCGACGCGCGATCGGTGCACGACTCATCCGCCGCCAGCGGCAGCACCGACCGCAGACCGGCCAGCTGCGCGTCCTCACCGCGGCGCACCGGCTGCTCCACCATCTCCACCCCCAGCGCCGCCAGCAACGGCAGATTGCGCTCTAGCAATTCGCGGGTCCACGACTGATTGGCATCCACGGCGATGCGCGCCTGCGGATGCTCCTCGCGCACCCATCGCACGACATCCACGTGCCGCTCGGCGTCGCACTTGAGCTTGAGCAACGGATAATGCCGCGCGTCGCGCGCCTTCCGCCGCGTGTCCTCCTCGCTGCCCAGCCCCAACGTGTACACCGTAGTGAGCGCACGCAGTGGCGGCAGCCCTGCCGCTTGCCACGCCGGGATGCCGGACTGCTTCGCGCGCAAATCCCACAGCGCGCAATCCAACGCATTGCGCGCACCGCCCGGCGGCATGAGCGTCTGCAGCGTGGCCAGTGTCGACGCCGTCACGAGATCATCCCCCATCGCGTCGCGCAGCGCGGGCAGGGCGGCCTCCACCTGCGCCACCAGCATCGCGGGCGTCTCCCCGTCGTAATCCACACCGGCCGCTTCGGCGCGCCCCACGTGTCCGGCGCGGTCGGTCAGCGTGACGACGATCACCGGCAACGCGGTCATGGTGCCGCGTGCAATGGTGAACGGCTCGATCAGCTCCCAGCGTTCGACGTCAATGACACTCGTAATCATGAGGCGTTCGGCGCTGACGTCGGCGGCGTGAGGGCTTCCAGCGCCTGCACAATGGCCTCGACTCCGCCGCGCATCGGATCACACACCGGTACCCCAAGCTCGCTCGACATCGCGGCCGCATACGCGTGCCATTCCGCATCGGACAACGTGGACGAATTGATACTCACGCCCACGCAGCGAATGGCGCGATTGGTGATGCGCCCCGCGGTCACGTACTGCGCGATCGCATCGCGCAACGTCGGCAACGGAAAGTCGGGGAAGTATTCGATGGTGGTACGCGACGGGTCGTGGCAGAGCACGAACGCATCAGGCTGCGACCCATGCAGCAACCCCAGCGTCACGCCCGCGTACGCCGGATGAAAGAGCGAGCCCTGCCCTTCAATCACATCCCAGTGATCCGCGTCGTTATCCGGCGACAACACCTCCGCGGCACCGGCGAGGAAATCGGCGACCACCGCATCCATGGCAATGCCTTCACCGGCAATCATGATGCCCGTCTGCCCAGTGGCGCGGAACGTGGCCTTCGCGCCGCGCGCGCGCAGCGCGTTGGTGAGTGCGAGCGCGGTGTACTTCTTGCCCAAGGCGCAATCGGTGCCCACCGTGGCCACGCGCAGCCCGCTCCGCTTGCGTCCCGTGCCGGCTGGGAACGCGCGATTGCCGTGGCGCACATCATGCAACGTCACACCATGCTGCGCGGCCGCCTCCACCAACACGGGAAACGACGTGAGCTTCGTGTGCATACCGCTCACCAGATCCAGACCGTTGGCGATGGCCGAGAGTAAATCGGGGAGCCACGCGTCGGGCAGCTTGCCGCCGACCGACGCGATGCCAATCACCAGACTCCCCGCGCCCCGCGCCGCCGCTTCGGCAGGCGACAGACGCGGCAGCTGCACACTCACCGTGGCGGCCGGCAGACTCCACTCGCCCAGCACGTCGTCACGACACCAGTCACGCAACCCGCACGCCGTCTTCGCGTCGGTGGGATGCTGGGCATCGCCCAGATACAGCAGGTACGGCTTCTTGAGCTGATGCATGCGACGTGTGGAAGAGGGTTACTGGACGGTCTTCGTGCCCAGCGTATACCGCGCGATCCACTCGTATTCGCGCTTCATGCGATCCATCTGGTGATAGTACTCCGAGAAGCCGTGCCCCTCGCGCGGATAGAACACCAACTCCGTGGTCTTGCCGCGATCTTTGAGCGCGCGATAGAACTCCATCGGTTGGCCGATGGGCACGCGCTCGTCGCTGCCGCCATGGAGAATGAGCAGCGGCGTGGTGACCTTGTCGCTGTAGCTGATGGCCGAGCGCTCGAGATAGAACTTGATGGACGGGTTCACAATGCTGCCGTCGTACTGCGGCATGCCGTTGAAGAACGTGTCGATGTAGCCCGGGATGTCGGTGGTGCCCGCCATGGACAGCAACGACGGCAGACCGGCGCCCATCATGGCCGCCTTGAAGCGCCCCGTCTGCGACACGACCCACGACGTCATGTAGCCGCCGTAGCTCCAGCCTTCAAACGCCATGCGCGTCGAATCCACGACGCCGGTGCGAATGAGTTCATCCACGCCCGTCATGATGTCGCGATAATCACCGCCGCCCCAATCGGGGATGTTGCCGCGCATCCACTTCTCGCCGTAGCCGGTAGAGCCGCGCGGGTTCGGATAGAACACCGCCCACCCCTGCGAGGCCCACGTCTGCCCCGGGTCCGTCCCGGCCTTGAAGCCGTTCATGTGCGAGCCCGTGGGGCCGCCGTGCGCCGACACAATCAGCGGCACCTTCGTGCCCGCCGTGTAGCCCACCGGCGTCAGCAGCACGCCTTCCACCGGCTGACCATCCTTGCTCTTCCACGTCACCACGGAGGACTTGCCCAGCGCCACGTCGGACAACCACGCATTGGTGTTCGTGACGCGCTTCGGTGCCGATGCCGCATCCTGCACAAACACCTCGGCGGGCCAATCGGGCGTATCCAGCACCATCGCCAACTTCGCGCCGTCGCGGCTGGCCGACAGGCCGCGCACGATCACGTCCTTCGTGACTTTGGCGTACGTCTTGGTGGCGATCGTGTAGTCGTAGAGGCTCTGCCAGACGCGATCGCTGGCCGTAAACCACAGATGCTTGCCGTCGGGCGACCACGTAGGCTGACCGGCGCTGACATCGAAGGTGGCCTGCGCATGATCGGTGATGGCGCGCGTGGCCACATCCATCGTGATCAGGTGCTCGTTGCGCAGCGTACGCGGCATGATGCCGTCCTTATAGCCCTTCCACTCGTGACCGATGCTGGTGTACGCCAGCGTCTTGCCGTCGGGGGAGAACTGCGGGGTGCTCATGGACTCGTGCGCCGTGGTAATCGCATCCAGCTGTTTGGTGGCAATCGTCACCACATACGCATCGCGGCGCTGATCGCGAATGAGCGTGGTCGGCGACGCTTCGAAGGCGAGCTTGCTGCCGTCGGGCGACCAGGAGGGCGCCCCACGCACGGTGAAGTCGCCGCTGGTGATTTTCGTGGCCTGCTTGGTGGCCAGATCGATGACCCACAGCTGGCTCAGACGCAGGTCCCCTTCGTACACCTTGGGGTCATCGCGACGCCGTAGCTTCGCCTCCGCGTCGCGCGACATGGAGTCAGTCGTCACATAGGCGATTCGCTTGCCGTCCGGGCTCCACGAATAATCGGACACGCCATCGCGCGCGCTGGTCAGCGACCACGCTTCGCCGCCGTCGGCGTTGAGCAACCAGAGCTGCGGACGCGGGCCGTCCTCACCGGTGGCCGTACCACGCGCGCTCACGAACGCGATCAAGGCGCCGTCGGGTGACCAGTGCGGCTGTGACTCGCCGCGCTCGCCGTACGTGAGCTGCCGAGCGGCGCCACCGGCGGCCGGCACAATCCACACATGTGAACGGCGGTCGTGCTTGTCACCAAGCGCCGTATCGCCGCGCGCGGGGGCGGCGTTGGGGTGTTCCCACGCCGACACGGTATAGAGCACGCGGTCGCCGGCCGGCGAGAGGGCCACGCCACCGACACCGCGCACGCGCATGATGTCGTCGGCCGTCATCGGCCGTTTGGTCTGCGCAGGCAGCGCAAAGGGCAACAACGCCGTGAGCAGCACGGCGGTGCGCCGCACGGCGGTGCGCAGCAGGGCAGCGCGGGAGGATCGGAACAGCATGACAGTCTCCAAGAGGGGGGCGGGTCGAATATGCGGGCAACGCGCACGCAGGACCAGCGGTCATGTGTATACCGGGCATCCCCGCCGCAACGCCAGACGGGCCCCGCCTCGATGACAAGTCATCGAGACGAGGCCCGCAGGTCACACCGGCGTCCGCGTCGCGAGCGACGCAGACGGGCATGTCAGACGATTAGAACTGGAGCGCGAACTGCGTGGAGAACTCGCCGCGGTTGGTCTTGTTCGGCAGGCGGATGGACTTCATCTCGAACTTCACGACCGTGTTCGCGGTCAGTTCCTTGCGGACGCCGACGGCAGCGTTGTGCAGCGACATCGCGTCGTAGAACAGATCGCCGTCCTTGGCCTGCGCCGCTTCGTACATCACGTACGGCACCACCGTGCCGGAGCGGATGCCCGCGTAGGCGTAGCCGCCCCACGAGTTGACCGTGCTGGTCGTGGCCGACTTCTGCGCGATGTTGTGCACTTCGCCGATCACCTCGAGCTTGCCCTTGTTGATCGCGGCGAAGGCGCCGGTGATCAGCTGGTCGACGTCCGCGGCCAGAGTGCCACCGGTCTGCGTCTCGATGCCCTTGAGGCGCGTGTCCTTGTACAGCGACGTGCCGATCTTGAAGCCCGACACCGGCTCGGCGTTGAGCGCAAGCGTGACGCCCGTGGTGGGGTTGCCCGTGAGCGCGCCGCCAATGCCCAGCTGGGAACCGATGGCAACGTCATAGCCAAGGTGCAGCGGGCTGATGTCGCGGCCGCTGACCATTGCGCCAAGGTTGTGCATCGGGAGCAGGCCGTTGCCGTCTTCGAATTCGGCGATGAACGGACGGTCGATGACCGGCGCCATGATCGCGCCATGGTGGAACGCGGAGTTCCAGTAGCCAAGCGGCGAGTGGAAGCGGCCGGCGGCGAAGCGGGCGTACGGGCGGTAGTTGTAGGCAATGCTGAGGCGCTCAACGTCCACGCCCATCACGCCGTCACCGCCACGCTCGAACACCGTTTCCACCAGGAAGTTGACCTTCTGGCTGAGCTTCGACGTGATGAACAGGTCGAACCCGCCGAAGTCAAAGCCGGCCTTGCCGGACGGACGGAAGCTGCGGTACCCAACATCGGCAAAGCCACCAAACTTGGTCTGGCTTTCGGTGCCGCCCATGTTCATGTCCTGCGCGGAGAGGACGGAGGGAACCAAGGCCAGCAAACCAAATACACTGCGGAAAGTGCGGTTCATAATGGTGAGGGCTCCGTTACTTGATCTTGTAGGCGGCGTCGGCCGGCAGAGCGCCGTCGATCTTGATGACCTTCATGCTGCCGTCGACAGAGGCCGACGGGATAATCGCGATGGCGCCCGGGTTCGAGGCCAGGAACTTCTTGATGGCGGCATCGTCGGCGAGCACCGGCGGCATCGCGGCGACTTCGCCCTGGAACACCAGAGCCGCCCAACGCTTGCGGATGTTGTCCGGCGTGGCGTCATAGACCTTCGTGCAGAACTTGTCCTGAGCCGCGGCGCCGAAGCCCACGACCACAGACACGCCGGCCACCTTCGGCGACTTGCCTTCGAACACGCGACGGAGCTCGTCGAACGTGAGCGCAGACACGGGGGAAGCGGAGCCGACAACGACGGCAACCTGAGCTTTGAGCGTCGCCAACGGCGAGGCAACGATCGCCGCGCCAAGCGCGAGAGACGTCCACAGCTGTCGAACGCGTTTGTGCGTTTCGGTGCAGGGCATGGTGGTATGAACTGGAGGTGATTGGTCGAAACCGCTGAACCAGAATCGGCCGGATATGGCGAACTCATCCATATGAACCGTACAGGCACCAACTTTGTGCCCGAGCCGCTTGCAGTTGAACAGGGTTTCGTCCCGGGGGGAGTAAAACTTGAGGACAAACCGCGGGGAGTTTGTCCCACATCCCGCCGTGGCCACGACGCGATTGCCCACATGACGATCCACTGTTCAGCACCGTCACAAGATCGGCATTAGGCCGCACAGCGGTCGTAGGACTGCCCAGTCCGGACCGGCGTCCGTCCGAGACTGGTAGTTGTGCCGTTTCCGGTCGTTTCACCTTCATCGCACTCGCCAGGCACTATCACAGCACGCGGCGTTGGTCGTTGCGCGCGGTCTGGCCGTCGGCAGCAGCCGCCCGTGGGAACCCGCGCTTACCAACCCGATGGGCGGATGCGCAGGCGCGGATGCGCAGGCGCTGATGCGCAGGCGCTGATGCGCAGGCGCTGATGCGCAGGCGCTGTCGATTCCGCGGTCGGTGCGCCCCGGAGCGCTTCAGCGCTCGCGGCGCGCGGGCGGGCGTCGTAAACTCGTCGGGACGGCACCCCTGCCACTCTCCCGCGGCCCTGATGAATTGATGGCACTCCTCCCGTTCCGCCGGTCGCCACGCGCACCGGAACACGTCGCGTCCCGCGTCTGCCGACCGGCCGTGTGGCGAACCGGCATGGCGGCCCGAGTCGCGTTGCTCCTCACCGCCCTGCCGGCCGCGATCCTGCACGCCCAGACCACCGTGTCCGCGGGCGCCCTCACTCTCACGGTGAGCGCCGCGGGCGCCATCACGGCGCTGCGCGAGGCCACCACCGGCACCAACTACCTCGCGACGGACACCACCGCACCGCTCCTGACCGTGGTGAGCGCGGGCAAACGGTATGCGCCCTCCGCCATGCGCGCCGCGCAGGGGGCCACCGGCACCACGCTCACGCTGCAGTACGCCCCCATCGGCGTGAACGTCGCCGTGCTCGTCCGCACACGCCCCACGCACCTCACCCTCGAGATCATCCGCGCCACCCCGGTCTCGGCCATCGACGCGGTGATCTGGGGCCCCTACCCCACCACCGTGTCCAAGACCATCGGCGAGATCATCGGCGTCGTGCGCGATGACCGCGTGGCCGTGGGACTGCAGGTGCTCAATGTGAAAACGCTGGGGGGTGACCTCCCCAACCGTGAGGGGAGCACGTGGGCCCGCGGCATCGCCGCCAAGGCCATGCCGTGGGGGAGTGTGCTACAGGCCTACGCCATCAACCGCGATCGCGCGCGCACGGTGGACGCATGGGGCGGCAATTTCGCCGACATGCCGGTGGCCGCGCTCGCCGGTGAGACGGTCGTGGGGAGCGCCATCGCGCTGTTCGCCTGCACCGAACCGGCCACGCTGGATCTACTGGAACGCATAGAGCTGGCCGAGCATCTCCCGCATCCAACCATTGACGGGGTGTGGTTTCGGAAGTCGCCGCTATTCGAACGCTCGTACCTCATTTCGTCGTTCGGCGAAGCGGATGTCGACGAGATGATTGCCTACACCACGCGCGCCGGGCTGGTGTCGTTGTATCACGAGGGTCCCTTCAAGAGCTGGGGGCACTTCGTGCTGGACGAGCGTCAGTTTCCGACGGGCCGCGTCGGCATGCGGACGGCCGTCGAGAAAGCGCATGCGGCCGGGCTGCATCTGGGCGTGCATACGCTCACCAACTTCATCAACACCAACGATCCCTACGTCACCCCCGTGCCGGACCCGCGCCTGAGCGTGACGGGCCGCTCCACGCTGGTGCGCGACATCGATGCGCAGCAACACGAGATTGAAGTGCAGTCCCCGATGTTCTTTGACGAGCAGAAAAACAATGTGCTGCACACGGTGATGATCGGCACCGAACTCGTGCAGTATCGCACGGTCACCACCACGCGCCCATTCCTGTTGCTGGACTGTCAGCGCGGCGCCTTTGGCACCACCGCCAGCGCGCATCGCGCCGGCGCCGTGGCCGGCAAGCTGCTCGACCACAGCTACAAGGTGTTCTTCCCCAACGTCGCCATGCAGCGCGAGGTGGCCGGCAATCTGGCCGCGTTCCTCAATGAAACCGGCGTCGATCACATCGACTTCGACGGCCATGAGGGCGGCCTCGCATCAGGCGAAGGCGACTACGCGGTCACGCTGTTTGCCGATGATGTGCTGCGCCAAACGCGGCACGATCTGATCAACGGCACCAGCATCAGCAAGACGTTCTACTGGCACATCGGGTCGTACTACAACTGGGGCGAGCCCTGGTACGGCGGCTTTAAAGAGAGCATGCAGCAGTACCGCATCGACAATCAGGCGCTGTTCGATCGCAACTTTATGCCGCACATGCTGGGTTGGTATTTGCTCACCGAGAAAACCACACTGGCCGAGATGGAATGGATGCTCGCGCGCGCGGCCGGTTATCGCGCGGGCTTTGCGATGGTGGCGCGACCGAAGGCGCTGCGGGCCAATCCGCTCACGCCCGCGCTGTTGGATGCCATCCGCGAGTGGGAGCGCGCGCGCACGCAGCACGCATTCACGAGCGCACAGGAAGCTCGCCTGAAAGATCCGCGCAGCGAGTTCCATCTGGAGACCACCGGCGACGGGCAGTGGAATTTGTACGAATACGCGATGTCGGCCGTGTTCGCGCGCGACAAGATCGAACGGCAACCTGGCGAACCCACACACACCGCATGGACCTTCGATCAGCCGTGGGCCGATCAGCGGCTGCAGTTCCGTGCGACGGTTGTCGGCACCACGGTTGTCGGCAACACGGTCGTCGGCACCACGGTTGTCGGCAGCGCCGGCGCGGTGCGCAACATCACGTTACATCTCGACAATTACGCCACGGTGTCGCTGCCGCTCACGCTGTCTGTTGGCGAAAGCCTGGCGTGCGACGGGACCACCACCGTCCACGTGTACGACGCGACCGGCAAGCCAAAGGCCGCGTTCACTCTGCCCCAACTGCCCCCCATGCTTGCTCGCGGCCCGCACACCATCACGATGGATTCCGATTTTGACGGCGAGACGCCGCCGCGCATTGAGTGGCAGCTCAAGGGGCTGAGCAGTGTGCAGCCGGTACGGGCCACCAAGTGAGCACCCGGTGAACGCCCGCGGACCGTTGCGCGGACCGTTGCGCGGACCGTTGCGCGGACCGTTGCGCGGCATCAAGGTGCTGGAGTTCGCGGGGCTAGGCCCGGCGCCCTTCGCGGCGATGATGTTGGCCGATATGGGGGCGGATGTGTTACGTCTCGAGCGTCACACGCTCGTCGGGGCCGATCCGACATCGGGTGCCTCGTGGGATCTCCTCAACCGCAGTCGGCGCAGTGTGGGCATCGATCTCAAGCATCCACAGGGCACCGCGCTCGCGCTGCAGCTGGCCGAACAGTCGGACGTGCTCATTGAAGGCTTCCGCCCAGGCGTGATGGAGCGGCTGGGCGTTGGTCCGGCGGCCTGCATGGCCCGCAACGCGCGCCTCATCTACGGACGCATGACGGGGTACGGCCAAGAGGGTCCGCTGGCGGGCGCCGTGGGCCACGACATCGACTACATCGCACTGGCCGGCGCACTCGAACCCATCGGTCGCGCAGGGATGGCCCCCGTACCCCCCATCAACCTGCTGGGTGACTTTGGCGGGGGCGGCATGCTGTTGGTGTGCGGCGTACTGGCCGCCCTCGTCGAGCGCGCCACCAGCGGTGCCGGACAAGTTGTCGATGCGGCCATGGTGGACGGCTCGGCGTTGCTCTGCACCATGCTGCACGCATACCGCCAATCGGGCCAATGGAGCGGCGCACGCGGCGAAAATCTGTTCGACAGCGGCGCGCCGTTCTACAACGTCTACGAAACGGCGGAGGGCGCCTACATCGCGGTCGGTGCGCTCGAGCCGCCGTTCTACGCGGAGCTGTTGCGGCGCTTAGCGCTGACCGACGACGCACGGTTTGCGGCGCAAATGGACCGCGCGCAGTGGCCGGCGATGAAGCGCGTGCTCGAATCGCTCTTCAAGTCGCGCACGCGTGATGCATGGTGCGCCGTGTTTGAGGGGAGCGATGCGTGTGTGGCGCCGGTGCTGTCACCAGCCGAGGCGCCGCAGCATCCGCACAACGTGAGCCGTCACACCTTTGTGCAGATGGACGGCGTGGTGCACCCGGCCCCCGCGCCGCGATTTTCGCGCACGCCGTCGGCCATTCAGTGCGCGCCGCCACATGCGGGGGCGCATACGCGCACGGCGCTGCGCGACTGGGGTGTGTCCGACGAGGCGGTGGAGGGGTTGTCGCGCGCGGGGGCGATTGCGTGACGCCACGTCCCGCGGACGGCTACATGCGCATCATCATCCCACCACCGCCACCACCGCCGAACCGCGGATTGACCACGTTGTTCAGCATGGAGCCAAACGTGTAGCTCAGCCCCACGCTGCCGAAGAAGTTGAATCCCGAGCGGAGCTGGCGAAGCCGGATGAGAATATCTTCGTCGGCCAGCTCGCCGCGTGGGATGTTGAGTTGGTCGCGAATGACGGCGTATGACCCAAAGGCATTGAACTCAAGGCCGCGGACGATGCGCCAAGACGCTCCGCCGTTGATGCCGACGTGGTACTTCGCCAGATCATCGAGCAGCTGCGTGCCACTGATCCCCACGTTGAGCGAGCCCCACTTCTGCCGCGCCTCGGCGGCCAGCGTCAGGGCATGCGACGGACGCGTTTCCTGGCGCGTGCCGAAGATGGTGGTCGAGTCGTACCGAAACGACTGGACGCCGGCCGCGTAGCGCACGATGATCTGACGTCGCGTGGACTCGGCGTACGGAAAGACATCGTACTCAATCGCCGGCATCGCGTTCACGGCCAGCCGGTAATTCTCGTACTTGGACGACCGTGCCGATCCGGTCAGTCCGGCCGACCAGTGCGGCGTCAATGACTTGACCGCCATCCCTCGGCCGCCGAACGAATGCTGATAATTCGCAATAGTGCCGGACGTCAGCTTGAACGAGTTCGCGGAATAGTTGCCGTTCCCTGACACGCTCAGCTTCCATTGCTCCGTGACGCGCCGCGCATCGATGGAGCCACTGACGTCGGTGCTTTGATAGTTGTCATCGCCATTCGCAAATACGTTCGCCCCCACCGAATACACCCAGAGGTTCCACCGGTCGCGCGTGGCTTGCGTCGGCGCCGGTGCAGCGTTTGCATCCGCGGCGCGCAAGGTGAGCTGCAATCGGTTGCCCACCGACGTCCCGCGGGCGTAGCGGAGCAATCCAAACGACAGCGTGCGCGCGAGCGCGCGACGGGCTTCATCATTGGTGGCGCCCTGCGGCGTCGTGTAGCTCAACGAGTCGCGCACCCCGGCGTACGGGCCTTGTCCGTCAAAGTTCATCACCATGTGCCGGCCGCCGCTGCCCGTGGTTTGCGCCGTGACCAGCACGAACACGCTCGCCGCCGAGCGATCGCGCACGAAGTTCACCCACGTGATCTCGGTGCGGAGAAAGGCATCGTCGCAACCTTGCGACTCGCAGTCGAGGAACACGCGCACCAGCTCCGTAATGGCCGGCGGCGTGGCCGGCGGCGTGGCCGGCGGCGCTCCCTGCGCGCGCGCTGGGGATAGGGCCGCCAGCGACAACAGCACGAGGGAAGCCATGCGGGACGCGATCAGGCGCATAGTGATCTCAAACGGGGAGGGCGGGCGGGCCGAGGGGGAGGGTGGAGCGGCCCGTGTGTCCGAATGGAGCCTCGTACGCCACCGCAGGCGGTTTAGTTGCACGGGTTGGCACACCGAACGACCTTTCGTGCACCGGCTGCCCTGACTCGCCCTTCAGCACGCCTCATGCCCGCTCTCGCGCTCACGCAGCAAACCACGCAGTTGCTGGCCGTCTTCTGCATCTTTTCGGCCTTCGCGCTCGGCGAGATCCTGCTGGAGCGGTTCTTCGCGCCGGAGGCCACGCGCGAAGACAACCGGCTGGATCTCGCGGTGGGCGTGATGTTTCCCGTGGTCTCCACGCTGGTCTTCACCTCCGCCAAGACCCTCTGCGCCTGGCTGCTGCCCGACGCCCGCGACGCACTCAGCGACTGGCCGTGGTGGCAGATGGTGGGCGCGCTGCTCATCGCCGACGATCTCACGCAGTACCTCTGGCATCGTCTGTCCCACACGTCGGTCATGTGGCCGCTGCATCGCGCCCATCACTCGGCGGCGTACATGAGTGTGCGCGTGGTGTATCGCAACAACGCGTTCTACTACCTGCTGATGCCGGGGCTCTGGTTCAGCGGCGCGCTGCTGTACCTGGGATTCGGCTGGGTGTTCGTGGGCTACAGCGTGGTGAAGTTGGCCGTCATCATCGGCGCGCACTCGTCGGTACGATGGGATCAGTGGCTGTATCGCTACCGACCGTTGCGTCCGCTGGCGTGGGTGCTGGAGCGCACCATCTCCACGCCCGCCACGCACTTCGCGCATCATGCCCTCACGCAAGACGATGGCATCGGGCACTACACCGGCAATTACGGCAACTTGCTGTTCGTGTGGGATGTGCTGTTTGGGACGGCGCGCATCACACGGCAGTACCCGCCCGCCTACGGCCTCAATGACGATCGCCGCCACGGGTCGGAGCGGTGGCAGGCGCAGTTGCTCTTCCCGCTGGTGCGGTCCACGCGTGCCGAAACGGTGCTGGGGCACGAGCGGCACACGCCCATCGATTAGCCGATCGTGCGTCAGCTCCCGAGCTGACGCGCGATCTCCAACAGCATCTCGTCCTGTCCGCGGCCCGCAATGAGCGAGAGCCCAATGGGGCACCCGTTCAACGTGACGAACGGCAACGTCACCTGCGGCAGCCCGCCCAGCCCGGCGACACACAGCATCCCGAGAGCGCGCTCGCGGAACGCTACCGTGTCGTCGGGCGGCGACTGCAACAGCGGCGCAATGTCGGGCATGGTGGGGAGCACCAGGACGGCATTATCGGCCAGCATCGCATCCAGTCGGGCCGCGATATCGGCGCGCGCGAGACGCATACGCGCGATGTCGTCCGGATTGCTCTTGGCCACCGCGGCGAAGCGCGGCGCGATCTGCGGGCCGAATGTCGGGCGCACCCGCGCCACCCACTCGCCGTGCACGTCCTGAATCTCCCCGAACTGCAGCACGCGAAAGACCTCAAACCACGCGGCCAAGCCCTCGGCGCTCACCGTCACCGGTTCGGGCGTCCCGAGCAGCGCCGAGACGCGGGTGAGCGCCGGCTTGAGCGCGACCGCCGCGTCCGGCATGGCGTAGGCAAAGGCGTCTTCCGCGAGCAGGAGACGGCCCGGTGTCGCGGCCACGCCGCCCAGCAGGAGCTGACCCACGCGGGCCATGATCTCGGCATCGCGCGCAAACCAGCCGCAGGTATCGAAGCCCGGTGCCAGCGGCGCGGCGCCGTCCATGGCAATGCGGCCGTGCGTGGGACGAATGCCGTACACGCCGCAGAAGCTCGCCGGCCCACGGACCGAACCGCCCGTGTCGCTTCCGATGGCGAAGTCCACCAGATGCCCCGCCACGGCGGCCGCCGACCCGCTGGAGGACCCCCCGGGGATGCGCCCCGGCGCGGCCACGTTCACCGGCGTCCCATAATGGGCGTTCTCGCCGGTCAGGCTGAACGCCATTTCCTCGGTGTGCGTCTTCCCGGCCATGCTGGCGCCGGCATCGAGGAGGCGCGTGGCCACCGACGCCGTCGCGGTCGCGGCCTCGTGCGTCGCGAGCCAATCGGGGCTCCCAAACCCCGTCTTGTAGCCCGCAATGTCGTAGAGGTCTTTGAGGCCGAAGGTCAAGCCAGCCAGTGGACCGGTGTCCGCGCCGTCGAGTGACACGTGCGTGTGGCGACAAAAGGCGCCGAGGGTGTCGCGATGCAGGATGCTCATGTAGGGAAAGAACGGCGCGGAGCGCGTCCCCGTTAGGGGTTGATCGCGACAATCCGCCCCGTCGCCCCGATCCAGATTTCGCCCGCGCCAAGCATCGCCCCCTGGTCGCGGACGAACAGGTGCCTGGGCACCGAGGCCAGCACCGCGGCACGCAGGGATGGCGTGATCATCGCCCCGTAGCGGGCCAAGAATTGCGTGCGGGTACGCAGGCGCAGGCGGCGTCCGCCCACGACCACGCTGAGCGGATACGCCACCAGATCGGCCAACGTCTGGCGGTCCCCGTCGCGCAGCGCCAGCCAGCAGCGAAGCGCCGTGCGATTGATGATCGCGTCATCGGTCACCCCGAGCGCGGCATAGCGATGCGCCAGCGAGCCGGCGGTGCCGTCCTGCAGGTTGAACTGCACCGGCACACGCGTGTGAGTGGCAAGCGACTCCCAGGTCCCGGCCATCACGTCGCAGGTCAGTGGGCTCTCCCCCAGTCGGCCGCTGGGATCGCGTGTGGGGAACGTGCCCGTGATCCGCGCGGTGACTTGCCCCGCAGGGTCCCGTCCCTCGAGCCGCAGGGTCCGTCCCGCCGTGAGCCGGCCGGTGAGCACCACGTCCGTCGCGGAACCCGCCAGCGCATAGACGCCAGTCACCCGCTCGCCGTCGATGACCAGTGTCATCCGGGCGCGCCCCGCCGCCCCCAGCGTCCCCTCGTAGTTCCAGAGCCACCCCGGTTCCTGACGCAGACACTCCGCGCCCGCGCGTCCCACGGGAAGCCCTGCTCCGAGCAGCGCCACCAGCCAGACCAGCCACCACCGCGCGCGCACGGCTTGAGGGACCACGGGGCGCATACGAACGAGGGCCAAGGTGAAGGACGGTGGAGGGACGACCGGTACGGCTCGATGGACTATGGCCCACGCGACTATGTCCCACGCGACAATGTCCCACGCGACAATGTCCCACGCGACAATGTCCCACGCGACAATGTCGAACGGGTGGGCGTGCACAGCAACCCGACCGGCCCGATATATTTCGGCATTGGTACCCTCTGCCGCGCCGCGCTCCATCGTGCGCAAGGATCACTCTGCATGCCCTCCCTCCGATTCTCGACGCGCCCCACGGGCGCCCGCTGCGCGATGCTGCTGGTCGGCGCGGCCCTCCTCACCGGCTGCGCCTCGGCGACGGCCGCTCGTCCGGCCTACCAGATGGGTGACGCCGGCGCGATCGTCCGCGCGCGCGCCGACAGTCTGCGGTACCCGTACACCACGGCCGACATCGACTTCATGAGCGGGATGATTCATCATCACGCACAAGCCATCTCGATTGCGCGCTGGGCGCCCTCGCACGCCGCCTCGCCGTCAGTGCAGCGGCTCACGGCCCGCATCATCAATGCGCAGACCGATGAAATCGGGCTGATGCGGATGTGGCTCAAGGACCGCAATCAGCCGACGCCAACGGTGGATTCCACCGGTCTGGTGACCATGCCCGGGCATGACATGAAGGGACACGACATGGCCGGGATGGTCGGCATGAGCATGCCGGGAATGACCATGCCGATGATGCCGGGCATGCTCTCCGACGCGCAGTTGAAGGAGCTGGATGCGGCGCGTGGCACGGAATTCGACCGACTGTTCCTGACTTTTATGATGCAGCACCATCGCGGCGCGATTACGATGGTGCGGACGCTGTTCGCCGCGCAGGGCGCCGGTCAGGACGAAACGGTGTTCAAGTTCGCCAATGATGTCGAAGTCGATCAGGGCACTGAGATCAAGCGCATGCTGACGATGATGCTCGAAATGGGATTTCTCCCGCCGCAGTGATGTGTCACCGCAGCACTCGCTGTACCACTGGCAGTCCGCAGTTCAGAACCTCCTAACCCGGAATCAGTCATGATGGCTTCACCCACGTTTCACCGGGTCGTACGCGCCGGTATCGTCATGTCGACGATGCTGGGGCTCGCGGCCTGCGCTGCTGCTCCGAAGGCCAAGACGGCGCCCTCGCCGGCGGCGGATCCTCGCAACAACCTGAAGGCGGGTCTGTTCGACGCGGCCGAGTACAACTCGAACATGAAGGTGGTCGCGAAGGCCGTGTCGCCGAAGGGCTTCCTCGGCATCACCAACTCCGACCTCGCGTTCACGGGCAACTACGTCATTCAGGGCAACTACAACGGCCCCGTGGTGTGGGATATCAGCAACCCGTCCAAGCCCACGCTCGTGGTCGCGTACGAGTGCCCCGCGTCGCAGAACGACGTGTCCGTGTACAAGAACCTGATGTTCATGTCGGCCGAAGCGCAGAACGGCCGCATCGACTGCAAGCCGGGCGGCGTGCCGGCCCCGGTCAGCAAGGAGCGCATGCGTGGCGTGCGCGTGTTCGACATCAGCGACATCAAGAACCCGAAGCTGATCGCCAATGTGCAGACGTGCCGCGGCTCGCACACGCACACGGTGCTGGAAAGCCCGGCCGACAAGGAGAACGTCTACCTCTACGTTTCCGGTTCGTCGGCCATCCGCTCGGCGGATGAAGTCGCTGGCTGTGCGGCGGACGTCGCCGGCAGCGAGGCCAACTCGTCGCGCCTGCGTATCGAGATCATCAAGGTGCCTCTCGCCGATCCGTCGAAGGCGGCCGTGGTCGGTCGCGCCAACATCTTCGCCGGTCTGACCGCCAACCCGACGCACGGCCTGTCCGATGCGGACAAGGCCGCCGCGGCCACCGCGCTCGCCTCGGCGCGCGCGATTGGCTTCTCGGTGAAGAACCCGCAGTCGGGCGCCGAGATGATCGCGCCGCCGCAGATTCTGCGTCCGTTGCTGGACAGCCTCGCCAAGGCGCACGGCGCCACGGCGCCGAACGCGGCCGACAGCGCCGCGGCCCGTCCGCTGCTGCAGAACGCCGTGAACCGCATGTTCGCCAACGCGCCGGCCCCGACCGCCGCCAACCCGAACGCGCCGATCAACGAGCGCTCGCAGTGCCATGACATCACCGTGTACCCGTCGCTTGGCCTGGCCGGTGGCGCGTGTGAAGGCCACGGCATTCTGCTGGACATCAGCAACCCGATCGCCCCGGTCCGTCTGGACGCCGTGGCCGACTCGAACTTCGCCTACTGGCACTCGGCCACGTTCAACAATGACGGCACGCAGATGCTCTTCAGCGACGAGTGGGGCGGTGGCAGCTCGCCCAAGTGCCGCGTCGGCGACAAGCCGGAGTGGGGCTCGGACGCGATCTTCAAGATCGTGAACAAGAAGCTGGTGTTCCAGAGCTACTACAAGCTGCCGTCGTACCAGACGGCGAACGAAAACTGCGTCGCGCACAACGGCTCGCTCATTCCTATCCCGGACCGCGACATCATGGTGCAGTCCTGGTACCAGGGCGGCATCTCGGTGTTCGATTGGACGGACGCCGCGCACCCCAAGGAAATCGCCAGCTTCGACCGTGGTCCGGTGGACAGCACGCGTATGGCCATGGGTGGTTCGTGGTCGGTGTACTGGTACAACGGCAGCATCGTGAGCTCGGAAATCGCGCGCGGCATGGACGTCGCCGAGCTGGTGCCGAGCGAGTTCATCTCGCAGAACGAGATCGATGCCGCCAAGACGGTCAAGTGGACGCAGCTGAACGCGCAGGGTCAGCCGAAGATCGTGTGGCCGCCCAGCTTCTCGTTGGCCAAGGCGTACACGGACCAGATCGAGCGGAAGGGCTGCGTGGCCGCGTCCCGCGTGGGCGAGATTCGCGCCGCCATCTCGGCGGCCGAGAAGTCGTCGGGTGCGGCGCGTAACACGGCGCTGACCAAGCTGACGACCTCCCTCGACGGCGACCGCAGCTGCGACCCGAAGAAGATCGACCTGCTGAAGAAGGCGTTGCAGGATCTGCAGTCGTCGGTGATGTAAGCAACCCGCGGCTCCGCGCCGCGCCAAACGCCCCCACGCCTCGGCAGCAGCCGGCGGGTGGGGGTGTTTGTCGTTGCGGCGGCGCGCGACCGCGCCCAATCGGCAATCCACTGATACCAATGCCGCTGTGGCGCGTCCTCGTCGGAAGGGGGGCGCCTCCGCGGTCCGATAGCGGCTCGCCAAACAGTTGTCCGAGCATTAAATCAGCGTTTATCCTGCGGAAATCGCATTTTCGTGTGCGCTTATCCGTAATTCATCAGCTAGGAGCCTTTCCTCGTGTCGGATACCAAGCGAATCGCAGTCATCGGCGCCACGGGCGCCCAGGGCGGTGGACTCGTTCGTGCCATTTTGAGTGATCCCGAGGGCGGCTTCTCGGTGCGCGGGTTGTCGCGCACGCCGGATTCGACGAAGTCGCTCAATCTGGAAGAGGCCGGCGCCGAAATGGTGGAAGCCGATCTCGACATCATGGAGAGCCTGGAGGACGCGTTCCGCGGCGTTCACGGCGTCTTTGCGATGACCAACTATTGGGAGCACTTCTCGCCCGAGCGCGAGTTGATGCAGGCCAGTCACATTGCTGAAGCGGCCAAGCTGGCCGGCGTGAAGCATCTGATCTGGTCGACCATGGAAGACACCCGCATGTACTCGCCGCTGGACGATCCGGGGATCCCGACGCTGCGCGACGCGTACAAGGTGCCGGCGTTCGACGGCAAGGGCGAGGCGATGGCCGCGTTCGATGAGCACCGGGTCCCCGCGACCTATCTCATGTCGTCGTTCCACTGGGAGAACTTCATCAACTTCGGCATGGGCCCCACGAAGGGTCCCGACGGGACGTTGAGCATCACGGCTCCCATGGGCGAGAAGCAGTTGCCGGGCATTGCGGTGGAAGACATCGGCCGCTGCGCCTACGGCATCTTCAAAGGCGGCTCGAAGTACATCGGTCAGGGCATTGGCGTGGCTGGTGAGCGCCTGACGTTTGCACAAATGGCGTACGCGTTCTCGCGTGTGCTGGATGTGCAGGTGCGCTACAACGACGTCACCCCCGAGGAGTACCGAGCGTTCCCGTTTCCGGGCGCCGACGAGATGGGGAACATGTTTCAGTTCATGCGCGACTTCAGCGACGACTTCTGCGCGGTGCGCGACATCCCCATCGCGCGCGGGCTGAACCCGCAGCTGCAGACGTTTGCGCAGTGGCTGGATGCCAACTTGGAAAACATGCATCTGAAGCGCGCCTGATCGGCGGCATCCGTGTAGACAAGGCGCCGACGGAATATCCGTCGGCGCCTTTTTCTTCTCGTCGCGTTGCGCGGCGCCATTGGCGCTATTGACGCCAGCGTCCCTCGCTCCAGAACCATCCGTAGCGATCGTGGCGCCAGCGGCCGTGGTCCCACTGCCGTCGGCCGTTGGGGATCGGCATCCACCGCCCGGGCTCCCAGCGGTAATCATTGTTGCGCCACACCCACCAACCGCTGACCCACACGTGTCCGGGCCCCGGTGCCGCGACCACCACCTCCATGCGGGCCCTGGGGGGTCGCCGATGCACATAGAGCACTTCGTCGCGCGGGCGCACGTAGCCTGCGCACGCCGTGGTCAGGTGCAAGGCCACCACCAGCCAGGTCAGTCGTACCACTCGCGTCATTCGGAGGCCTCCGCCAAATCGTTCTTGGCAATGTGTCTCGCCGCGCGCGCTCAACCATCAGGGATCTAACGCGCGCGCTGTCCGTCTCTTGCTGACACGGCGCCGCGTCCGCCGTCGGGTCCGTCAGCTCAGAAAGCGTCGCGCCAGTTGCTCTAATCGGTCATCCTGCAGGCGCACCGCCTCGGCCAGGAGCGCTTCCACATGCGGGCGCAGCGCCGGCTCGCCCCAGTAGTAGCCGGTGGCGCGCTCGGCCAACTGCGTCTCACCGACGCGCGCGGCCTCGAGCATGGCGCGCGCCGCGATGCGATCGTACTCCGGATCGTCGCGTTCGGGCAGATGGTAGTTGCGGCGGGGCATTTCGCCTTCCGCATCGTCGCGTAAGAATGCTCGGGACATCGGGTGGGGCTCCATCGGGCGATCGGGAGACTACGGGGTGTTGGTTGCAACATAGCGAACGCCAGTCGCGCGAACAGCCGAATGCGGGCGTTCCCGCCGGAACCGTTGCGGATGAAGGCCCCAGCGGCACTTTACCGTATGTTTGCGTGCCGGACCGCGAGGCGATGATGCTCGCCGGCCGGATTCTGTTCCCACTCCTTCACCGCCGCTCATGAAACGAATTCTGCTCGCGCTCGGCCTGATGCTCTTCACGCCGGCGTCCGCGTTTGCCACGTGGTCCGTCATCGCCATCAACGCGAAGACCGGCCAGGTGATCATCGCATCGGCCACCTGTGTTCGTCAGTCTGCGTTTCCGCAGCGCACGCCGGTCGCGGCGCGCGACCTGATGGACTTGCAGGCCGTGATTGTCCCCGGCGTCGGTGTGGCGGCGTGTCAGGCGGGTGCGGATAACACACGCGCGAACCAGATGCTGGTGTACAACGAACTCAAGAAGGGCACGCCGCCGATGCTCATTCTCGAGATGCTCAAGAAGGATCCGGATATCGAGCGTCGGCAGTTCGGCATTCTCGCCATCCCCAACGGCACCACGATAACCGCGGCCAACAACATGGCGGGCTTCAACGGCAGCGGGAATTCGGCGTCGTCGTTGTTCTTCGGCGGACAGGTGGGCGATTTCTACTACCAAGTGCAGGGCAACACGCTGCTGGGATACGATGTCGTGCAAAAGGCGGCGCTCGCGTTCAGCCGCGCCACGGGCTCACTGGCCGATCACGTCATGGCCGCCATGGAAGCCGCCGACGAGAACGGCGGCGACAAGCGGTGTAACTGCGCCAACAACCCGCTGGAGTTTGTCCCGTGCGATAACAAGACGGCGCACGTGTCGTACATCGCGATTGCCAACAAGGATGACCAGCTGGGCATGACGCATAGCGACGGCAAGTATTTCGCATTCCTCAGCGTCACCGACGACAACATCACGAAGGGCGAGAGCGCCAATCCGGTGAAGACGTTGCGCATGCGCTATGAGGCATGGAAGAAGGCGGGCGCCAAGCGCACGGCGGCACCGGGGCCGAGCTTGTTCAAACCGGTGGGATCGGGCGAATAAGCGATCCGCACGAAATATCGGACACGCGGGTCGGTGGTTCCCCGACTCCGAGTGCCGTGGGCAGTGGCGTATGCTCCAGTGCGGTCCCGCTGGCCACTGCCCACATCGAGATGCCCCATGACAACGCGCCACGCGCAGCGCCTCTTCGCGCTGCTTCCCCTCCTGCTCGTGTCCGCCTGCGCCACCGTGAGCGCAGGCGCGGACTCCTCACCCGGCGTCCGCTTCGATCAATACCGGACCTACAGCTGGGACGAGCGCGACGGCTTGCCGGTGGGCGACCCGCGGCTCGACAACAACCCGTTCTTCGACTCGCGCGTCCGTGCCGCGGTGGAGCTGGAACTCGCGGCCAAAGGACTGCGGCAGGTGAGCGGTGCACCCGACCTGCTCATTCACTACCACGCCAGCGTGCAACGTCGCGTCGACGTGCTCAAGTCCGACCGCGATCTTGGCTACGTGTCGATGGAGAATTCGCAAACGACGTCCGTTGTGGAATTCGACGAAGGGACGCTGCTGCTGGATGTCGCCGACGCCAAGGGCAAGCAGATTCTGTGGCGAGGCTGGGCGCAATCGGATGTGAGCGGGTTACTGGAACGCCCGCGCGACATGGAGAAGCGCATCAGCCAATCGGTGCGGCGCATGATCAAGAACTTTCCGCGCACGCCCTGAGGTACCGGCGACGTGCCTACCAATCGGTCGGCACGTAGTCCTTGAGGAACTGTCCCCACACGTGCACGCCGGTGTTCACACCGGCGATGATGGGATCGACAATGCGCGCCGCGCCATCCACAATGTCGAGGGGCGGATGGAATCGATGATCGGCAATTTTGCGCGCGGCCAGCTCCGCCGCGTCCTCGTCGGTCACCCACCCGGTATCCACACTATTCATGTGAATGCCATCCTGCTGATAGTCGGCGGCTGACGTACGCGTCATCATATTCAGCGCGGCCTTCGCCATATTGGTGTGCGGATGACGCGTGGTCTTGTTGTTCCGATAGAACTGCCCTTCCACCGCCGACACATTCACAATGTGCTTGTCGCGGTTGTCGGTGCGCATCATGAGCGGCTTGAGCCGCGCATTGATGATGAACGGGGCGATGGCGTTGACGAGTTGCACTTCCAGCAACTCCACGCTGGGCACTTCAGCCAGCAGTAGCCGCCACGAGTTGCGATCGCGCAGGTCCACCTGCTGCAGGTCCTGATCCAGTCGTCCCTGTGGGAAGAGATGCTGCTGCACCAGCAATTCCTCGGGGAGCAACGGCACCTGCGAGAGCGCCGCCGCCTGCGTCAGGCCGATGGCATCCACCGCACCCGCTGACACCCGCGCTGACGGCTCAACGGCGTGCACGGACGACGCGCTCGTGTCCGGCAGCAACTGCGCGCCGCGCAACCCTTCATACGCGCCCAGGATACGGCGGGCGCCCGGCGTGAGCGTCTGAAGCGGAGCCTGTTCGCCTTCCATCATATGCGCATAAAACGCGGGCGGACGCCGCACGGTCTGGCACGCGTTGTTGATGATGACATCGAGTCGCGATTCCTTCGCGAGCAGTTCGCGGCAGAAGGCTTCCACGCTCGGCGTGTGTCGCAGATCGAGACCGAACACTTCGAGCCGGTCACTCCACTCCGCGAAGTCCGGCTCCTGCGCGTAGCGCATGGCCGAGTCGCGCGGGAAGCGTGTGGTGACCAGAAGCCGCGCACCGCAGCGGAGCAGCTTGAGCCCGGCCTGGTAGCCGATCTTGACGCGGCCACCGGTCAGCAGCGCCGTGCGCCCGCGCAGGTCAGCCAGCTCCGTGCGCTTGGTGAAATTGAACGCCGCGCAGTCCCCGCACATCTGGTCGTAGAAGTGGTGGATGGCGGTGAACTTCTGCTTGCAGATGTAGCAGTGTTGCGGCGCGAGGGCCTCGCGCACCTCGATCAGCGGCGGCACCGCGTCGGCGTGGCTGTCGCCATCGGCGTCCCGCTGGATGTCACCGTGCGCCAACAGTTCGGGCGCGACGCCCTCGGGCGGATACACGTTGGGCGTGGTGAAGACCGGCCGACGGCGCAACGCGCGAATGCCGGTCTCGTGCAGCACGCTGTCATCGCGATTGGCGACCGCCGCCTTGCGCTGCTTGGTGGTGGCCTTCACCATCGAACGCCGCGCTTTCGGATCGGGATGAAACACCTGCGCCACGGCATCCAGCAACGCTTGCCGTTCTTCGGCCGGGATGGGCACCAGCAGCGCGCGATCGGCAATGACCCGCGTCAGCAGCGCGGTGGCCGCGCGCACCTGCTCGCGAAACGGGATGTCAGGCGCGTCGTGTCCGTCAGGCACGCGCAAATCGGTCGAGTCCACAGGCACCGGTGTAGAGAGCGGCAGCACCACCACGGAGAACGACGGAAATCTAGTCGAGCCCGCTCCGTTCCGGTCTGGCGCCCCACCCACCACCGTCCACCCGCATCGGCCCGTGGGGTGAAGGTTTTGCCGAACGATGCGACCCCCGTCGCACCGTTCGGCACACCCGTCAGCGTGCTGCGATCGTCACACTGGTACGCTTCGCCCGAGCTGCTTTCGGCGCGGTGATGCGTAACATCCCATTATCAAATTCCGCAGTGACCGAATCGGCCCGCACGGCTTGTGGCAAATCGAATCGACGATACACATCATTGGCACCAAATTCACTCCAAATCACTTTTTCATCATTTCCATTGCGCTGTCGAGTCGAGGCCGCGTGGACAATGACCTCGGACGAGGTCGCCGTGACCTCAACCTCATTGGGCGCGAACCCCGGGAGCGTCACCTCGATGTCATACATCGACTCCCGCTCCTTCAGCTCGGCGGCCGGCCATCCGAGCACTTCATGTTCCGCGGCAATCCAATCGTCCAGATCGTGACCGACCGCGAACCCGCGATCGCGGAAGCGATCAAAGGCGCGGCGTTGTACCTCTTCCATGCGCCGGTCGAGCTCCTGAAATATCTGCAGCGTGCGCTGCCCCTTCGGGTCTTTTTGAAT
>CALQGY020000013.1 GCA_943330235.2 Candidatus Kuenenia stuttgartensis | reverse complement strand
GCGACCGCCGTTGGTGATGCGGCGACGATGGACGACGCATCACTCGATGCAGCCGCGCGGCGGGAAATTGCCGCCATGGCGACCGCGGCAGGGCATCGCGGATCAGAGGCGCTGGAACAGGTCGCGATCTGGCGCGTGCCCTACGCGCAATTTGCGCAGCCGCCACGCTGGCGTGAGCAACGACCTTCGGTCGCGTGTGGGCTGCCTGGGCTCTGGCGTGCCAGCGAATTTCTGCATTCCAGCTCGCTGGAAGGTGCCGCACGCGGCGGACAGGCCGCCGCGCAGGCGTTGTTGCATGCGACGCTTCATGCGACGCTTCATGCGACGCTGCACCGTGCACCGCCCAATATCACTCCTACTTCACCCACATGATGACGCGTCTACCTCTGCGCCTGACGCGGCGATGCGCCGCGCCGAGGCTGCTGCGGCGCGCGGCGCTCACGCTCGCCATGACCGTGTGGCCTACGACCCGTGCCGCCGCGCAAACGCTCGCGCAGCAAACGACGGGTGAGGCCGTCCGTACCGGCCCATCGCACGTGCTGTCGGTCAATCCGTTTCTGCCACTACTCGGGTTCTTTTCCGGCGAATTCGAACAGCGATTGACGCCGGCGCTTGCTGCGGCCGTATCGGGCTCGCGCACGAAGCCGGGCGACACGCGCTATACGAATCTGGATGTGAAAGCACGCTTATATCCGAGCGAACACGGACTCCGTGGTGTGCACGTTGCCGCCGCACTGGGCGTCGCGTTTCTCAACAATGAAGGCAGCATGGTGTTGTGTGTGCCTCCACCCGTTCCCGTGGGCGGCGGTGGGACAATCGATTTCCGCTGCGGTGCACCAACATCGTTCACGACGGGGACGTTTGCCATCGAGGCGGGCTACCAAACATTCGTTGGTCGGCGCCATGTCACAGCCGTCGCCGTCGGCATCGGCGCCAAGCGGTATCTGGGGAGCGACTCGAAATATTCCGATATCGCTCGTGTTCTGCCGACGCTGCGGCTATCGGTCGGGTACGCTTTCTAACTCGTCCATTCCTGCCAGCGGCACGATCAACGACAACGGGGACGACGCATGGCGTCGTCCCCGTTGTCGTTCGTTGCCACCCGTCCGCTACTTAAGCTTGAACGTCACGCCGAGATTGAGCGCGGCCGCACCGTACCCCGCATCACCGTACAGGGCGATGTTGGACTGCATGAAATACCGTCCTCCCAACCGAGTGATGGGGAAGAGGCCGCTGGAGTAGCCGCAGTTATCCTTGCCGCAATTGACCATGTGCAACCCGAGGCCCGCGCCCGCGAACAGATCGAACCGCGTGTCGTCGAGCTTGAAGTGGTAATTGGCCGTCGCACCCAGATTGGTGTACCCCACGTCGCCACCGTCGTGATTGAACCCGTAGTGATCGACGCCCACGCCGACGCCCAGCAAGCCGTTACCGAGGCTCGGAAGCGTCTGCAGGATTTTCTCGAAGCGACCGCCGATGGGTAGCCCCGATCCGGTGAACGTGCCGAAGCCGAGGGTTACACCCACGTCGGTATAGCCGGCGCCCATCTGCGCTCGGGCCTGCTGGACGGGCGCTGCGATGAGCGCGGCGATCGCGATGATGCGAACGGATTTATTCCACATGGTCAATCATCCTCCACCTGCGAGTGAGCACGTACGTACCAGCGTGATCACAAGATGCCGGGGTTCCCCGTCACGAGCAATGCGTGCCGGATGCGGACTCAAGCATCATGTGATCTGGCGCACATCGTCGAGCTCCAAGAGGGCGTGCAGTGCCGTGAGGTCGGTGATCACCTCGCGCGCACCCGCCGCGAGCAATCGTTCGGCGGACATGAGATCTGCGTACCCGATGACCGACATTCCAGCGGCGTACGCACCCGCCACGCCAAGCGGACTGTCCTCAATCACCACGCATCGCGATGGTGACACACCCATGCGTTCTGCAGCATGCAGAAAGAGATCCGGCGCGGGCTTGGGACGCGGGACATCCAGTGAGGAGAACCGCTTGCCTTCAAAGCGCGCGCGCAATCCGGTCACGCCAAGCGTTGTCTGCATCTTGGTGTGCTCACCGTTTGACGCGACGGCGTAGGGAAGCTGCGCGCGGTCCAGTGCGTCGAGCACGGCAACAATTCCCGGGACCGGTTGCAGCTCGCGCGTCATGGCTACCGTCATGTTCGCGTGATAGCGTGCGAGCAGGTCGTCGGGCGGTGCGTGCCCGAGCAACTCGGTGACGATCTCCATGCACCGGGGCATGGAGTGGCCCATGAACGTTTCGCATGACCGTTGCGGTGTGAAATCGAGACCGATCTCGCACAGCAGCGCCGCAAATTCGCGGCTGGAAATACGCTCGCTGTCCACGAGGACCCCGTCACAGTCAAAGATGACGAGGTCGAAGGCGCGCGCCGATGTTGCAGAGGTCATCGTGCGACGACTACCGCGCGAGTTCGGTCGCGCCCCGCGTTTCGGCGGATGCCAGACTGGCGCGCGCGGCAGCCAATTGGGTGGCGACCGCATTGGGGCCGGTGCCACCGGCAATGTCGCGTGCGGCGAGCGACGCTTCGGCGCTCAGCGCCTCGCGCGCATCATCACCAAACAGCACATGCGCCGCCGTAAACCGTTCCGCGGGCAACGCGTCCAGCTCGATGCCAGCTTCTTCCGCCTGACGCACCAACGACCCGACCGCCCCGTGTGCCTCACGGAAGGTGGCGCCCTTCTTCACCAGATAATCGGCCAGATCGGTCGCCATCATCCCGCTGGAGACCGCCGCGCGCATGCGTCCGCGTTCGAAGCGCAGCTCGGCGATGGCGCCGGCCATGGCGGGGAGCACCAACAACAGCAAGTCGACGGCGTTGAAGAGTGCGCGCTTGTCGTCCTGCAAATCCTTGCTGTAGCCGCTGGGCAATCCCTTGATGGTGCCCAGCATGGAGACGAGATCGCCCAACACGCGAGCGCCCGAGCCGCGCGCGAGTTCGAAGACATCGGGATTCCGCTTCTGCGGCATCATGCTGGAGCCGGTGGAGAAGCCATCCCCGAATTTCACGAACCCGAATTCGCTGGTGCCGTAGATGATGAGATCTTCGGCGATGCGCGAGCAGTGCACGGCGGTCATGGTGCAGACGAACAGCGTTTCGGCGACGAAGTCGCGGTCGCCGGTCGCGTCGATGCTGTTGGGCGAGATGGAGGCGAAGCCGAGCGCCTGCTGGAGTTCGGTGCGGGACACCGGGAACGCGCTGCCGGCGATGGCGCCCGAGCCGAGCGGCAGGACGGCGGTGCCGCGTGCGGCGTTGGCCAGTCGCGTGCGATCGCGGTCGAGGGGCCAGAAGTGCGCCAACAGCCAATGCGCCCCGCTGACGGGCTGCGCGCGCTGCAGGTGCGTATACGCCGGGAGCATGGCGTCCGTGAGCGTCTCAGCCTGCGCGAGCAGCGATTCCTGCAGGTCGCGAATGGCGGCATCGATGCGCTGGCAGGCGTCCATGGTCCAGAGCCGCGACGCGGTGGCCACCTGATCGTTGCGTGAGCGACCGGTGTGCAGCTTGGACGCGACCGAGCCCGCCTCTTCGTGCAGCAGGCGGTCGATCATCGTGTGAATGTCTTCGTCGGTGGCGACCGGCTGTGCGCCGCCGGCCAGCCGCTCTGCGACGCGCTCAAGCCCCTGCTGCAGGGCCTGACTTTCGTCCATGGTCAGCACGCCCGCATGCCCGAGCGCGCCCGCCCAGGCGGTGGAGAGCCGGATGTCGTGCGGCCAGAGCCGGAAGTCCGTACCGATGGAGCGATTGATCGCGTCGAGGAGCGGAGACGGGCCGCCGGCAAAGCGTCCCCCCCACAGCTTGTGTGTGCTGCCGTCTTTCGTGGTCACCTGAAGCGCTCCCAGAAGCTCTCGCGGTCGTGCCGGCGTGGCACGGATCCGTGGGGTGTTGAGAAACTATGCACCGCGATCGCATATCGCGTGCAGTCCTGCGGCGAAGCGGGGGCCACACGGACGACCCGCGTGGCAAAGCTAATCCGCTAGGTGCGGAGGTAGGCTTTGAGGCGCCGGAGCACGCGTTCGCGACCCGGCGTGGACCGGCAGATGATCAGCACCGTGTCATCGCCGGCGATGGTGCCGGCGATATCGGGCCAGTCCAGCTGATCGAGGGCCTCGGCCACCGGCTGCGCGCCCGACTTGATGGTGCGCGCGACGACGAGGGCCTGCACGCCTTCGACTTTGGTCAGCAGCTGCGGCAGCATGGACTCCAGCTGGCGTAGGCCCTCATCCCCTCCGCTCGCGCCGTGCTCCATGGAGAAAGCGTACCGCACGTGTCCGTGATCGTCCGGAATGCGGGCCAGTCGCAGCTCGCGCAGGTCGCGGGACAAGGTGGATTGCGTGACATCCAGGCCGCGGCGGAGCAGCTGCTTGCGCAGCTCTTCCTGGCTCGCGACCGGGCGGGCGGTCACGATCTCGCGAATGACGTGGTGACGATCGTTCTTGTCGGCCACTCAGGCTCCGGGCAAACGGATTGACAGGCGGCGGATGCAAAATTATGCATTCGTCGTGCATAATCTGCATTCTATCCGCGTCGGGGTTCTCGGCGCCAGCGGGTACTCGGGGCGGGAGCTCTGCGCACTGATCGCCGGCCACCCCCGCTTCTCGCTCGCCTTCGCCACCGCCAACGCGCAGCGCGGGACCACGCTGCGCGTCCGCGCCGCGGGTCGGGTGCATGATATCCCCCTGATCGCCGCCGAAGAAGCCGATCTGGGATCGGCCGACCTCGTCTTCGCGGCGCTGCCGCATGGGGCCTCGGCGGAATGGGTGGGGCGCGCGATTGCCGCCGGGGCCCGCGTCGTGGACCTGTCCAGCGATCTGCGCCCCGGACACGGCGGCATCGATCATGCGCTCCCCGAGGGCGTACCGGCTGATGCGCCGTATGGCCTCCCCGAGCTCTTTCGCGAGCGCATCCGCGAGGCCCGCGTGGTGGCCAACCCGGGCTGCTACGCGACCAGCGTGCTCGTCGCGCTCGCGCCACTCGCGCGGGCGGGGCTGATTGCCCCCGGCGCGACGATCGGCATCTCGGCGGCCAGCGGCGTGAGCGGGGCCGGCGCGTCGCCCAAGCTGGAGCTGCTCTTCGCCGAAATCGCCGAAGATTTCCGGGCGTATGGCGTCGCCAACTCGCATCGGCATCTCTTCGAGATGCGCGCGACTATGCAGGCCCTTGGGGCCGACTGCGATCTGCTCTTCACGCCGCACCTGCTGCCGGTCGATCGCGGGATTCTGTCCACGATCACCGTGCCGCTCACGCAGCCGCTCGATGACGCGTTGGCGCCGTATCAGGCCGCCTACGCCGACGAGCCGTTCGTGGAGCTCACCCGCGACCTGCCCGCCCTCGCGGACGTGCAGCACCGGAACGTGGTCCGCATTGGCGCGCGGATCCCCACGGGACTGCGCACGCCCACGCTGCTGGTGTTCTCGGCCATCGACAATCTGGTGAAGGGTGCCGCCGGACAAGCGGTGCAGAACGCCAACCTCATGTTCGGCCTCGACGAGACGGCGGGGCTGCACCGGTGAACGCACCGGTCGCCCCCGTGGTGGTCAAACTCGGAGGACGCACGCAGGGGGATCCGGCGCTGCCGTCCACGCTGGCCGCGCTCTGGACGGCGACCGGCGGACGTTTGGTCATTGTGCACGGGGGCGGCGACCAGATCAGCGCGTTGCAACGACTGCGCGGCGAAGAGCCGGTATTCGTGGGCGGTCGCCGCGTTACCACGCCGCTTGCGTTGGAACTCGTGCGCATGGTGCTCTCCGGGCTGGCGAACAAGCAGCTGGTGTCGGCCCTGACGGCGGCCGGCGCGCCGGCGGTGGGCCTTTCGGGTGAGGATGCGTCGCTGTTGCGCGCCACGTTGGTGGATCTCGAGGCGTTCGGCTTTATGGGGACGCCGGCGGACGTCGACGTGCGCGTGATCACCACGCTGTTGGATGCCGGGTTTCTCCCGGTGATCTCGCCGGTCGCGGCCAATGATGATCCGACCGTTGGCGGGGCGCTCAACGTCAATGGCGATGATGCCGCCGCGGCCATTGCCGCAGCGCTCGGCGCCGCCGAACTGTTTTTGATGATCGATGTTGCTGCGGTGCTGGATGCCGACAAGCAGCGCATTGCCACGTTGTCGCTGGACGAGGCTCGCGGGCTGGTCGCTTCCGGCGTGGCCGGCGGCGGTATGGCCGCCAAGTTGGACGCGTCCGCTGTCGCCCTCGCGGGTGGCGTCGCGCACGTGCGCATCGGCGATCTCGCCGCGTTGTCCGTACCGGATGCCGGTACGGTGATTGTCCCGTCCGACCCCGCTGTCGCCTCCCACTGAGTCCGCCCATGACGCCCACGACCATGACCTCGCCTGTCGCGCCCGTTTCGCTCACGCCGACGCCGGATGCTTCGACCGCTACCGGTACGACCGACGCGATCTTGGGCACGTACAAGCGGCAGGCGCCGCTCTTTGTGCGCGGTGAAGGCGTCTACATGTTCGACGCGCAGGGCACGAAGTATCTGGATTTCGTGGCCGGCATTGCGGTCACCGCGCTCGGGCATGGCGATGCGGGCGTGATGCAGGCCATGCAGGAGGCGATGGCGACCGGGCTGTTGCACACGTCGAATTTGTATCGCACGGCACCGGGTGAAGCGCTGGCCGAGTGGCTGGTGGGGCACTCGTTTGCGTCGAAGGTGTTCTTCTGCAATTCCGGCGCTGAAGCCAACGAGGGCGCGTTCAAGTTCGCGCGCCGCTGGGCACGCGCGCAGGTGGATCAGGGGAAGCACGAGATTATCGCGGTGCGCGGGTCATTCCACGGCCGCATGCCCGGGACGCTCGCGGCGACGGATCGCCCGGCGTATCGCCTGCCGTTCCGTCCGCTGATGGGCGGCGTGACCATCGTCGAGCGCGATCTCGACGAGATGAAGACCGTGCTTGATGCCGAGTCCACGGCGGCCGTAATCGTCGAGCCCATTCAGGGCGAGGGCGGCGTGCGTATCGTGGATCCCGAGTTTCTGCGCGGATTGCGCGCGCTCACGCGTGAGCGGAACGTCCTGCTGATTCTCGACGAAATTCAGTGCGGACTGGGTCGCACCGGATCGTTCTTCGCGTACGAGCAGCTGGGCATTGCGCCCGACATGCTGACGCTGGCCAAGCCGCTTGCGGGCGGATTGCCGATGGGGGCGATTCTTGTCACCGACGACGTCGCGCGCACCATCCAGCCCGGCGATCATGGCACCACGTTCGGCGGCGGCCCGCTGCTGGCGCACGTCGCGCATCATGTGGTGCAGCGTCTGGCTGATCCGGCGTTGCTCGCGCATGTGCGGGAAACGGGCGTGTGGTTTGGCGAGCAGCTGCAGGCCATGTCTGAGCGCACCGGTCGCATTCGCGCGATCCGTGGGACGGGGCTCATGTGGGGTGTGGATGTGCACGAGCCGGCCGCGGCGATCATCGGGCGCGCGTTCGATCGTGGGCTGCTGATGGTGAGCGCGGGCGAGCACACGCTGCGCTTCCTGCCGCCGCTGGTGATCTCGCGCGACGAACTGGCCGCGGGTCTGGCGGTGCTCGAAGCCGCGTTGGTAGCGTAGCGCGATGTATATCCCGGCGCCGTTCGCCGAGGCGGACCGCGCCGTCTTGTTGGACTTTATTACCGCGCATCCGCTCGGCGTGTTGATCACCGGATCGCCGGCGCACGGGCTATACGCCACGCATCTCCCGCTCGTGCTGCATCGCGATCGGGGCGCACACGGCATGCTGCAGGGGCACATCGCGCGCGCCAACCCGCATCATCACAAGGTCGGGGCTACGGCGGAGGCGCTGGTGATCTTCAGCGGGCCGGACGCGTACATCACGCCCGGCTGGTATCCATCCAAAGCGGTGCACGGCAAGGTGGTGCCGACGTGGAACTACGTCGCGGTGCATGTCACGGGCACCGTGCGCTTCATCGATGATCGCGATTTTCTGATGCCGCATCTCGACGAGCTCACCACCACGCACGAGGCGGCGCAGGCGCATCCATGGGCGATGTCGGACGCGCCGGCCGATTTTGTCGAGCAGCTCGCACGCGCGATTGTCGGCGTGGAGATCGAGATTGGTGCGCTCGAAGGGAAGTGGAAGTTGAGTCAGAATCGCTCGGACGCGGACATCGATGGCGTGATCACCGGATTGCACGCCTCGTCGTCGGCGATGGATCAGGTCGTCGCGACACTGGTTGGTGCGCATCGCGCGCCGCGTACTGACGGGCATGCGCCCGACGTCACGAAAAAGAAATCGCCCTAGTGCGCCGGAAGGTGAGTCGCAATATTTCGCTCACCTTCATGTGCCTCCGTGAATGGTACGAGTTCGTGACGCGGTGAATCCACGCGCCACGGCCGTGCGGAAAGTCGGCGCCGTGTAGCGAGTACACCGGCGGTCTGGCACCTGTCCTGGCGCGTCGATCCGGCGACGTGCACGAGGCCGGACGGGTGCCGTTGGTGTCGCCACGGTGGTGCTCCCACGACCCGCGGCGCGTTAGCTTTGCTCGCATGCCCACGCGCTCCCTGCTCCGCTCCGCCCGCGCTGTGTTCTGCGCGCTTGCGTCGACGTCGATTCACTCGCTCGCCGCTCAGTCGGCCCCCGCCTCTCCGCTGCCGCCGACGCTGGTCGTCCAGATCACGGTCGATCAACTCCGCCCGGACTATCTCGACAAGTTCGCGGGCCAGCTCACCGGCGGCCTCGCGCGGCTGCGCACCCAGGGCGCGTTCTTCACCAACGCCTCGCATGATCATGCCACGACGGAAACCGCTCCCGGTCACGCGACGCTGTGGTCCGGTCGCTATCCGTCGCACACCGGTGTCGTGCTCAACGAGATCGGCGTGGCAGATCCGCAAAATCCGCTGCTGTTCGGTCGCGGCGGCGGCGCCTCGCCCTATCGGTTCCGCGGCACCTCCTTCTTCGACTGGGTGCGTTCGCGCGATCAGTTCAGCCGCGCCCTCTCCGTGTCGCGCAAGGATCGCGCGGCCATTCTCCCGCTAGGACGCGCGAAGCAGAGCGTGTTCTGGTACTCGCTGGAGGGGCGGTTCACCACGAGCCGCTACTACGGCGACACGGTGCCGGCGTGGGTGCAGCGCTTCAACGCCACGAAATTCACGGCCAAGTATCTGGGCACTGCGTGGACGACCTTGCTCGATGCGTCCGCGTATCCCGAGAAGGACTCGATGCCCGTCGAGAATCAGGGGAAAGACTTTGTCTTCCCGCACATGCTGTCCGCCGATCAGCGCATCGGCACGAATGACTTCATCGAGTTCCCGTGGATGGACGACGTCACGGTGGACTTTGCGCTGGCCGGCGTTGAGGCGATGGAGCTGGGCAAGGGGCCCACGATGGACGTGTTGGCGGTCTCGCTCTCGACCACGGATGCCGTCGGCCATCGGTATGGCCCGGACTCGCGGGAGTTGCATGATCAGGTCCTGCGCGTCGATCGCGCGATCGGCCGCCTCATCGATTCGTTGTACAAGATGCGTGATTCGACGCGCATCGTCTTTGCCCTCGGCGCCGATCATGGCGTCGCACCGTTCCCCGAGTCGCACTTCACCACCGGCGATCCGGCCCGTGGTCGCATCGATCCGCAGCCGATCATCGACAAGGCGCGCAGCGGCCTGGCCGCACGCGGCGTGGAAGGGGACGCGCTGTTGCTGCAGTCCGGCATCGTGTCGCTCGATCGCGCGCGCCTCGCGGCCAAGGGGATCAACAGTGATTCGGTGGTGACCGCCGTCCGCGCCGGCCTGCTGGCGCTGCCCGGCATGATGCGGGTGGATCGCGTGAGCACCCTCGCGGCGGCCGCCGCACGTGGCGACAAGATCGCTCGGCGCTGGCTGCATTCGGTGCCGGCCGATCTGCGGGCCGAACTGACGGTGACGTTCCAGCCGTACTTCTACTGGTTCGGGACACGGTACGCGACCCACGGTACGCCGCACGACTACGACGCCAATATTCCCATCCTGTTCATGGGGCCGATGTTCAAGCCGGGGCGCTACGATCAGCCGGTGTTCTCCGTCGATATCGCGCCCACCCTCGCGATGGCGACCGGTGTGGTGCCCATCGAGGCGATTGATGGACGAGTGCTCACCGAAGCCATGGTGGGCGCCAAGCCCGCGTCGTCGAAAGGCCCGTTGTCCAAACGCCCCTCGTCGCCGCGTCGGTAACGCGCGACCGACGCCCGGCCGACTCCATGCGTCCCGACGATCCGTATGTCGCGCCGATCAAGCGTGCGTTCGACGAACTCCGGTTCGGGGCGACGCGCACGCTGAATCTGCGCGCCCAGCAGCCGACGGCGACGCAGGCGGCCACGCAGACGGAGGCGTGGCTGCGGACGCAGCAGGTGCAGGGCGTGGCCGAGGTGCTGGTGATCACGGGACGCGGTCTGCGCAGCTATGACGGCTACTCGCCGGTGCGCGAGGCGATCGTCAAGCTGCTCCCGTCGCTGCGGCGGCGAAACGTGATCAGCACCTTCGAGGAATACACCCCGGGCTCCTTCGTCGTGACGCTCGCGGCAGTCCGCGCCTTGTTTGAGGCGCCATCGCGCCGCCGTGAGCGCGGCCCACGCACCCCGGCAGTGGCGCCAGCGGCGTTGGCAGCGCTCGACGACGAGACGAAGCGTCAGCTGCGGGATCTGGCGATGATGGCACTGGCGGTCCTGGGCATTCAATCGCCCACGCCGAGTCAGGTGGAGGACGAGATGCATCGGCAGTTCGCGGCGCTCTCGGCCTCGCTGGCGGACAACGGCGACCGTGAAGCCATGCTGCAGCAGGCGATGATGCGAGCGGCCGAGGAGTACGAGAGCGACCGCTAGCGCGCTCGCTAACGGGATCGCGCTAGCGGTCCCTGAGCCGTACCGAAAACGCGCGATCCCTTGCCCTGCCGACGCTCTTGGCGCAGCATCCGAGATGCCAGCGTCGGACCTCTCCGCGCGCTGTTCGCCTCGGACCCGGGACTTTCTCTCGTGCGCTCTTCAGTGCGTTGCTCATCCGCGGTCATCGCCGCGCTGCTGTTGCCGGTGGTCGCCGGCCGTGTCTCTGCCCAAGCCAGTCGCTCCAACGGCGTGACGCCGGGCTACTCGCCGACGTCGGCCGCCGCCGAGCGTAAGCTCGAGCAGGACGCGATTGGGGGGCCTGTGGCGTCGCGTGCTCGGACCCATTCGGCCGCGCTCTCCAAAGAGCCCCATGTGGCCGGAACGCCGGCGCAGAAGCGCACGGCCGACTACGTCATCGCGCAGATGAAGGCGATGGGCCTCGAGACCGAGCTGCGGCAATACGACGTCTGGCTGCCGCACGCCACGAGTGTGAAGATCACCCGGCTTGGCGCCACCCCGTTGGTGCTCGACCTGCGCGAGCCCGCGATTCCCGGTGATCCGGCCACGGCGCTGCCGCAGTACCCCACGGTGAACGGCTCCAGCGGCGCGGGTGTCGGCGAAGGGGAGCTGGTGTTCGTGAACTACGGGCTGATCGAAGACTATGCCGTGCTCGATTCACTCGGCGTGTCGGTGAAGGGCAAGGTTGTGCTGGCGCGCTACGGCGGCAGCTTCCGCGGCATCAAGGCGCGCGAAGCGGAAAAGCGTGGCGCGGTGGCGACGCTGATCTATACCGATCCGGCCGATGATGGCTTCATGCGTGGCGATGTGTATCCCGAAGGCCCCATGCGTCCCATGCGAGGGGTGCAGCGCGGCAGCGTGTACAACGGCGCCGGCGATCCGCTGACCCCGGGCTATGCGAGCACGCCGGGCGCGCCGCGGATTCCGCTGGCGCAGGCCGTGTTGCCGCAGCATCCCGTGGTGCCGATCAGCGCCGCCAACGCGCAGCTGCTCCTGCAGTCGGTTCGCGGCACGGACATTCCCGCGCGGTGGCAGGGCGCGATGTCGTTCCGCTATCACGTGGGTCCGGGCCCGACGAAGGTGCGCGTGGAAGTGACCACCGATGCCGCGACCAAGGGCACCAAGGCCATCTACAACACGCTCGGCTACCTCCGCGGCACCGATTACCCCGATGAGTACGTGTACATGGGCGGCCATCGTGACGGCTGGGGACCTGGCGCCGCCGACAACATCAGCGGCACCGTCAGCATTCTCGAAGCGGCGCATGCGTTGACGGATATGGCCAAGAAGGGGCTGCGCCCCAAGCGCACGATCGTGTTCGCGACGTGGGATGCCGAAGAATGGGGACTGGTGGGCAGCTCCGAATTTGTCGAGGAGGACTCGCTGCGGCTCCAGAAGGGCGCGGTCGCGTACTTCAATCAGGACGTGGCGGCGCAGGGCTCATCGTTTGGTGGTGGCGGCACGCCGTCGTTGCGCGCGGTGCTGCGTGACATCGTGAAGAGCGTGCCCGAGCCCAAGGGGAAGGGCACGGTGTATGACGCGTGGCGCACAGCGAGCGGCCTCAAGTCCGATACCACGGAACCGGCCATGGGTGATCCGGGCGGCGGCAGCGACTTCGCGGGCTTCTACAATCACCTCGGTATTCCGATTGCCGAGTGGGGCTTTGGCGGACCGGCTGGCACGTACCACTCGGCGTACGACACGTTCGCGTGGATGGACAAGTTCGGTGATCCCGGATTCTTGTATCACGCGACGGCGGCACGTATCGCGGCGGCAATGGCGCTTCGCGTCGCCAACGCCGAGATCCTGCCGTACGACTATGTCGAGTTCGCGCGCACCATGCGCCGCTATGTGCCGGCGATCACGAAAGGATTTAGCGCGAAGGGTTGGGATACCACCGGTGTGAGCGCCTTGGCCACCGCTATTGCGCGGCTGGAGCGATCGGCGCAGGCGTTCGCCACCACACGCGACAGTGTTCTCGCCGCGGGCATCGCGCGGCCCGCGCAGTTGGCGAGCAACACGGCATTGCTGACCGTCGAGCGTGCCTTTGCTCGGCCCAGCGGACTGAAGGGGCGTCCGTGGTATCGCTCGCTGATCTATGTGGCGGACGTCGACAACGGATACTCGAACATGAATTTCCCCGGCGTGAACGAAGCGCTGCGGGCGAACGATCGTGGGACGGCCATGACGGAGCTGACCGACCTGACGCAGCGCTTCGGTGTGGCGGCCAACGCGGTTGATGACGCGCGGAGACTGCTGACGGCGAAGTAACGCGTCGTTTGCCTGCTATGTCTGTTTTCGATGCGCGGTATTCCCGCCAGCTGGTGTTGAAGGGGTTTGGCCCCGAGTCGCAGGAGCGACTCGGGGCGGCCCGTGTGCTGATCGTGGGCGTCGGTGGCTTGGGTTCGCCGGCCAGCATGTATCTCGCGGCCGCAGGCGTCGGGCACCTGACGCTGGTCGATCAGGATGTCGTCGATGTGACGAACCTGCATCGGCAATTGCTGTACTCGACGCCGGATGTCGGGCGCTCGAAAATCGCGGTAGCGCGCGAGCGTCTGGAGGCCATCAATCCGACCATCACGGTCGCGACGCACGACGGGAAGATTACGGCAGAGAACGCCGCCGGCCTCGTGGCGCCGCATGACCTCGTGATTGACGCGACGGATAATTTCCCGGCGCGCTACGCGATCAACGATGCCTGTGTGCGGGCGGGCATCCCGTTTGTGTACGGCAGCGTCGCGCGGTTTGAAGGACAGGTGAGCGTCTTCGCGACCGCCGATGGGCCGTGTTATCGGTGCCTGTTTCCCGAGCCGCCGCCGCTGGGCACCGTGCCTACTTGTGCGGAAGAGGGGGTACTGGGCGTGGTGCCCGGTATCTTGGGCTTGTATCAAGCCACGGAAGCCATCAAGGTGCTCACCGGTATCGGCACGCCACTCATTGGGCGATTGTTGATGCTCGACCTGCTTGAGCACCAGACGCAGATTATTCGCGTCGCGCGCCGTGCGACGTGTGCGCTGTGTCATTCACGTTCTGCCGAGTCGGCTGCGGGAGCGTCCGCTTCTGCAGCCTCATTACCCCAGCCAGAGTCTGCGCCTATGAGTGCACCGTCCGCCGACATCACGGCCACCGAAGTGGCCGCCCGACTCGCCGCCGGCGATGCCTTCATGGTGATCGATGTGCGGGAGCCGTGGGAATTCGATGTGGCGAGTATCGCCAACAGCACGCTGATTCCGCTCTCCACGATGCCGACGGCATCGGCGCGGCTGGACAAGGACGCGGAATACGTGGTGCTCTGTCATCACGGTATGCGCAGCGCGATGGCGGCCAATTGGTTGCGTGGGCAGGGCTTCACCCGCGTCCTCAACATGGTGGGCGGCATTGATGCGTGGAGTCTCGACGTTGATCCCGCGGTGCCGCAATACTGATGTGGTCGCGTCGTGCGGTGCGCCAACGCTTTGAGGACGCACATGCACGTCGATTCTCGGTAGATGCACACGGTGTAGTCGTCGGTGCCGACCACATTCGACTTGAGCAGTCGGGGCAGCGGGCGGCGCTGCTGTTGCACGGATTTAATGACACGCCGCAATCCATGGCCTACCTGGCGCACGCTATGCACGCCGCCGGCTGGACGGTCCTCGCGCCGCGGTTGCCGGGACACGGCGTGCGGTTGCCGGAAATGGCCCGGGCGTCGCGGGCGCCATCGTGGCGGGATGCGGTGGCCGAGGGCTACGCCTCGCTGACCGCCACGCATTCAACCGTGGTGGTGTGCGGTCAGTCGATGGGTGGTGCGCTGGCGACGTTGTTGGCGGCCGATCATCCCGAGATGTCCGCGCTGGTCCTCCTGGCCCCGTTTTTAGGGATGCCGCGCGCGATGCAGTGGCGTATCGCGACGGCGTGGCTGCTGGAGTTCGCGACGCCGTATCATGTGGGCAGCGGTGGCGAGCGGTCATTGCATGACCCGGAGGCTAAGGCGCAATCGCTGAACCCCGGTGTGATCACCGCGCGCACGATGACGGAGCTGCGTACGGTGGCGCGTGCCGCGGAGGCCGCGCTGCCTCAGCTGAGCGTGCCAACCTTGTACCTGCAGTCGCGTGATGACAACCGGATTGCACCGGAGTCCGCCGAGCGACACTTCGCGGCGATTGCGAGTCGCGACAAGGTCTTTCATTGGCTGACTGGTTGCGGGCACATTATCTCAGCGGACTACTCGCGCGAGGAGGTCGCGCGCGAGGTGATCGCTTGGTGCGGGGCACGCGCCGGATCGGTGGCATAGCGCGCTGGGCGCTCGCGGGCTTCGCGGTGCGGGAAATTGATGCCGCTGTCCCACGCGCCCATCGGTTGTATTCGGTTGCGGCATCGACATGATGGTCGGTGCCCGATGAACCGGCGCCGAGGGTGTGATGAGCGAAATTCGAGATGCGCTGCATTTGGCGCACGGCCACCTGACGCAACAGGTGATTGGCGGCTTCTACGACGTTTATAACGAGCTTGGCGCGGGGTTCGTCGAGTCCGTGTATACGAGGGCGTTGCAGATCGCTCTGGCGGCGCGCGGCATCGCTGCAGAGCGCGAGGCACCGCTTCGGGTGCGGTACCGCGAGATCGTCGTGGGCGATTTCCGGGCGGATCTGCTGGTGCAACAGTTGGTGATCGTGGAGCTCAAGACCTGCGATAAAATCCAGCCGCCGCATGAGCGCCAGTTGCGCAACTACCTTCGTGCTTCGGGGCTGTCGGTCGGGCTCATTCTGAATGTCGGTGATACTCCCGGCGTAAAGCGCATGATCTGGACTGCGGAACGGCCTTGCACGGAAACGCGCGGATAACGCGGGAAACAGCACGGGATCAAAACGATAGATGTGGTGATCCCGCGGTTTCCGGCTGTTTCCGTGCGTTTCCGTGCAAGGCGGTTTCGCCAGACGTGTTCGTGGACTGGTTGGTCCGCGGAACGGCCTTGCACGGAAACGCGCGGATATCGCGGGAAACAGCACGGAAAAAAACACCATGCATGTGGTGATCCCGTCGTTTCCGGCTGTTTCCGCGCGTTTCCGTGCAAGGCGGTTTCGCCAGACCTAGCACGGAGCGCGTCACTCTGCTGGCGGGTAGCGAAGGCCGCGCGCTCGGCTAGCTTTCGGTGATGCGTGTTGTCTGCGGTGGCGACCCGCACGTACCCGTCTGGAGTGTATCGATGCCCGAGTTTGGAAGCTGGGGAACCGACTGGTGGAAGCCGGTTCTATTCGTGATGGTTGCGGGACACCTCACGAACATTTGCGTGACGCTGTTCCTGCATCGCGCGCAGACGCATCGTGGCGTCGATTTCCACTGGCTCGTGTCCATGCCGATGCGCGTGTGGTTGTGGCTGACGACGGCCATCCGCACCAAGGAATGGGTCGCCTGCCATCGCAAGCATCATGCGTTTGCCGATCGCGAGGGCGATCCGCATAGCCCAGTGGTTGATGGGCTACGCAACATCCTGCTCAAGGGCGCATTTTTCTATCGCAACGCGGTGCGGCAGCCCGGCGTGCTAGAGAAGTACGGCAAAGGTACGCCCGATGACTGGATGGAGCGGCATCTGCTGGACAAGCGCAGCAGCGTCGGCATCGTGTTCATGCTGGCCATCGACATCTGGCTCTTCGGCTTTTTCATCGGCCCCATCGTGTGGGGCATTCAGATGATCTGGATTCCGTTCTGGGCCGCAGGCGTCATCAACGGGATCGGGCACGCGCTCGGCTATCGCAACCATGACGTCAAGGACGAGAGCCGTAACATCTCGCCGTTCGGCATCATCATCGGCGGCGAAGAGCTTCACAACAATCACCACGCCGATCCGCACTCCGCGAAGTTTGCCCATCGCTGGTTCGAATTCGATATCGGCTGGATGTACATCAAGTTGTTTTCACTCTTCGGACTCGCGGACGTGAAATACGCCCGCGAAGGCGCGCATGTGCGCGTGGCGGAATAATCATGGCCGACGTGACATGTACGCGATGCAGCACCACGCGCGAAGGATTTGAGCGCCCTCCGTTTCCGGGGGCCATCGGCGCCCGCATCGTGACCGAGATCTGCAAGGACTGCTGGGGGCAATGGCTCAAGCAGCAGACCATGCTGATCAATCACTACGGGCTGAATGTGATGGATCCCCAGGCGCGGACCTTCCTGACGAAAAACATGGACGCCTACCTCTTCAAGGCGGGACAAGCCGAAGACGTGGATACCACCAAGCAAGGCAGCATCAACTGGTAGCGTGTCGACGACATGCTGTCCCGTACACGAAAAACGCCCCGATCGCATCGCGATCGGGGCGTTTTCATGGCACGAAGACATCGCACGTCACGCCCAATGGCATGACGCCCAATGGCATGACGCCCAATCGTCAGCTTACACCGGCGATGTAGCGCGCCAACCGTCCGCAGCCAGCACACTTGAGTGTGACATGCGAGTGCGGGGGCGGCGGGCTGGAAACAGGATCACGATCAATCTGCCCGTCACAGGACGGACAGCTGAGCGGCAGGCCAGTACGGTCAGCGGCAATCAGGTGAAGCGCCTGTGCCGGATTGTACGTGTTCGGGCGGGGCTTACGCATACGAAGGACTCCTCGCGTAAAGGGCGAAGACCTGTGATCGCACGGTCATCTCCGCGAAAACTACACCGCCTTGGTTCGGATTTGCAGCACCGTACCAAAATATCGCAATTACGAAGTAACCATTGAACCGCGTATAGACGGTTCTCTTGAGGGAATTCGAGGATTTCCCCTCTAGTCCCAGGCCGCCGGCCGTCGCCAGAGGCGCCGGCCAAGGCGCCACGACCGCTTCGCGGAAAGCTCCGAGGTACCGCCCGTCGGGAAGAGATCAGGATCGGCGAATTCGTCCACCATGTCGGTCGCTTTCGCCGATGCCTCGTCGGCCCAGTGGACGATCTCCGCTTCCGTCGTCATCGGCTGCACCGGGCTGCCGAACTCGAGTGCGCCGTGGTGCGAGAGGATGAAGTGCAAGAGTTCATCGCGCTGCGGACCGGAGAGCACAATGCCCGACGACACCACCCGACGATCAAACATGAGAGCGCCGAGCGTCACATGCCCCAGCAGCATGCCGGTCGACGTGTGCGCAAAGCCTTCCGGCGCGACGGCATATGCCTCGACCTTGCCGATGTCGTGCAACAACGCGCCCGCCACGGCTAGATCCGCGTTGGCCAGACGCACCGTTCTGGCGATGTGCCGAGCAATCGATGCCACCTCCAATACGTGGAGCAGCAGCCCACCAATCTGCGCGTGATGGCCGTTCACCGACCCCGGGGTGCGTTCGAACCGTACCCGAAAGTCATCGTCCCCGAAAAACAGATCGACGGCACGGCGTACGGAGGGCGCCGCAATACCGGTGCGCAGCTTGTCGATGCCGTCCCAGAGGCGCTCGAAACTCATCTCGACCCGCGGTAGAAACTCCGACGGGTCGAATTCATTGGGCGGGAGCACGCGAAGCGGCGCCGATACCTGCAGCTGCCGCTTGCGTGCGCCCTCATCACCGAAGGCGCCAATGTCGCCCACCACTTGGACGACCTTGCCCTTTTCCGCACCGGCCGCCCAATCCAGGCGCTCGGACCAAATGGGGGCGGTGTCGATGGTCCCGCTGCGGTTGGCCAGTGTCAGGACGATGAACGGCAGCCCGGCACGGGTGGTACGTTCGGAACGGTCGCGAACCAGAAACTCGTGTTCGACGCGGTCGCCGACGGATGCAGATCGAAGATCGAAGGGAGGCATAAGACCCGAAAGCTCGGCGCGTCCGAGCGGTTCGAGCAAGGGCTGGCGGGGAAAAGATCAGCCGATTCAACCCTTGCGCGTCCGAGACCCTTCGGAGAGCCTTGAATCCATGAAGAACAGTCGCGCGCGCGTTCGCGCGCCATCACGACCCTCGCAGGATCGCACGGACACGCCCGTAGGCGGCCATGCACTCGAGACCTCGCCCGAAGAAACCGCTGCGCTTCGCCTCTGGGTGATTCTCTCGCGCGCCCATGCCGCGGTCGCCAATCACGCCATCGCCGATGTCGCGCGTCACGGACTCACGATGGCGGAGTTCGCCATTCTCGAGGTGCTGTACCACCGCGGGCCCATGCTGCTGGGTGAAGTGCAGCGGCGGATCCTCGTCTCAAGCGGCGGGATCACCTTCCTCGTCGATCGGCTGACGACCAAAGGTCTGGTGGAGCGACGGAACTGCGAGTCCGATCGCCGCGCGCGCTACGCCGCTTTGACGCCGATGGGCGAGGCGATGGTGGCCGATATCTTCCCCGCCCACGCCGCGACGCTGACGCGCGTGATTGGCGGGCTCGACATGTCCGACATGGCCGATGCCACGCGACTCCTGCGCACGTTGGGCCATTTCGCGGCCGATCTGGCCCCAGCGGGCGGTGAGGACAGGTAGCGCTGCCCGTCCTACCGCTCTCGCACCTGCTCGTGCGACTGCCTGCTACTTCCAGTCCGCAATGAACAGGTTCGTTTCGCCCGGCTTCGCGTCGTGGCGGTTGCTGGCCCAAATGATCTTCTTGCCGTCCGGGCTGAACATCGGGAAGCCGTCAAAATCCTCGTGCGTCGTGATGCGTTCTAGGCCAGAGCCATCAACGCCCACGATGAACAAATCGAAGTTGCGGCTTTTCGGATTGCGGTGATTGGACGAGAAAATGATCCGCTTGCCATCATGGGTCCACGAGGGACCGAAGTTGGCGCCACCCAAGTTGGTGATCTGCTTCTGATCGCTGCCGTCTGCGTTCATCACAAACAGCTCCATCCGGTTGGGCCGGATCATTCGCTGCTTGAGCAGATCCTGGTACACCTTGATCGAGTCGGGATTGGTCGGATGCCAGGCGCGATACGCGATCTTGGTGCCATCGGGGGACCACCACGGGCCACCGTCGTAGCCGGGCGTGTGCGTGAGCTGCTTCACGTCCGTGCCGTCGATGTTCATCGTGTAGATGTCCAGATCGCCGTCCTTGAGCGACGTGAACACGATGCGCTTGCCGTCTGGTGAGAGCACCCCTTCGGCCGTGTAGACGCCGTAGTTGGTCAGGCGCTTGAGGTCCTTGCCGTCGCGGCCGACCGTGTAGATGTCAAACGGGTCAATGCCCCAGACATAGCCTTTGGACGGGTCCGGCTTGACCGGGCAGGTCGAATCGGCGGCGTGCGTGCTGCCAAAGAACAGGCGCGTGGCGCCGGGGAGGAACCAGCCGCAGGTGGTCTTGCCGCCGACCGACACCTTGGTCAGCTGCGAACCGTCCGAGCGCATGGTGTACTGCTGATCGCAGGTGCGACCGTTGCGCGTGGACTGGAAGGTGATCCACTGGCCATCGGCGCTCCAATACGCCTCGGCGTTCTCGCCGCCATTCGTGATCTGCCGAATGTTCGAGAGGTGGACCTCACCGCTGTCTGGCGCGACCAGTTCCGCGGCGTCAGGGCGGGCGCCCGAGGCCACTGGGGTCGTCGCCGGCGATGCTGCGCAGGCCGAGAGCGAGAGCGCGAGGCCCGCGGACGACACGAGCGCCGCAATGGTGCGGCGCTCGGAGAGAATTTGGACGAGAGTACGCATGCGGCTAACCGTACGCATCGGACATGCGGGCGGCAATTGGGACGATTACGAAGATCAGCCGATTCTCGTCCCGACGGCCGAGTCCGCGGCGGCCCTACTGCCCGCCGCGCGAACCCTTGACGACGCCCGGCTTGCTGGACGAGGGCTCGTTGGCGGCGGCCGCGAAGACCTCCTTCTGCGTGCTGCCCTTGTGCAGCAGGTCGATGGCGCGACGGAGCTGATTGTCGTCCTTGATCTCGTGCAACTTGGCCGCGGCCTCACCGAAGGACACCTTGGCGATCCGGCTTTCGATAGCCCGGTCGATGTCACTTGCGCCCTTCTCGAACACGTTCTTGTCGATCTTCACGGAATCGGCCGACAAGCGACGGTACAGGTCTTCGCGCCATGCCGGGTTCATCGTGAAGTCCTGCTTGACCTTCCCCTTCTGCTCGAGCGCGATGGCGTCGATGGCACCGAAGTACTTGCCGAAGTGCGGGGCCAGCGCGCGACGCAGCACCTGTTCCGGCGTGGAGAGCGTGTCCGCCGCCACGATGACGTCGGGCGTGATGGCACCGCCGCCGTAGACCACGCGACCGGCGGCCGACTTGAACACCGGGCGAGCCTTCCGCACCGAATCGCTCTCAAGCGAATCGGACACCACTTCGACGAACTGGCCATCCGCGTTGAACTTGCGCTCCTTCTGGATGGAGCGTCCCGACGGCGTGTACCACTTGCCGGTCGTGATCTTGAGCGCGTAGCCGCCGTCGAGGTTGTAGACGCTCTGGACGAGCCCCTTGCCGTACGACGTGGTGCCGAGCACCAGCGCGCGATCGTAGTCCTGCAGGGCGCCAGCGACAATCTCCGACGCAGACGCGGAGCCACCGTCCACCAGCACGATCAGCGGAATGTCCAACGCGAGCGGGTCACGCTCGGAGACGAACTTCTGGAACTCGCCGCGTCCACGCACGCTGAGCAGTTCCTTACCCTTAGGGAGGAACAGGTTCGACATCGCGAAGGCTTCGTCGAGAATACCGCCCGGGTTGCCGCGCAGATCGATGATGATGCCCTTCGCGCCCTTCTTCTGCAGCTCGATCACGGACTCCGCGATGTCCTGCGTGGTCTGCTCGCTGAAGCGCGTCAGCGGGACATAGCCCACCCGATCGTCCACCATCATGCGGTAGGACACGGCCGGGACATGAATCTCTGCCCGCTTGAAGTCGAGCTTGAGCGGCTGCGGCACGCCGGGGCGATTGAAGGTCACCGTGACACCGGTGCCGATCTCACCGAGGAGCTTGTTCTGCGCCTGCTGGGTGGTCCACCCGCGCGCTTGGAACGTGTCGATGGCGACGATGCGATCGCCTTCCTGCACACCGCGCGACTCCGCCGGCGTGTTGGGGAACACCTTGTCGACGGTGACGTACCCGCTGACGCTGGTGATCTGCATCCCGATGCCCGCGTAGCGACCATTGGTGTTGCGCGAGAACTCTTCCATCTGCTTGGGCGTGAAGAGCTCGGTGTACGGGTCGCCGAGCTCCTTCACGAGTCCTCGTGCCGCCTTCTCGTACAGCATCTGCGCGTCGAGCGTGTCGACGTAGCGGAGCGCGACGAAGGTGAGAACCTGATCGAGCAGCTGCGCGCCGCCACGAGTCGCCCGCGCCTGGAAGGCGAAGCCGCCGGCGAGAAGCGGGAGAAGCAGAAGGCTGGCGACAGCGGCCTTACGGGTGCGAGTCATTCGTCAGCTCGAAGGAAGGTGGGACGATAAACCTAATGGAGAGACACCAGACGGACCCGTCAGGTTTCATCCCGAGGCCGCGTTCCGAGCACGTAGTCCACATGCCAGATCCGGTCGTATTGTCGGACACCGATGTCCCGAACGAGTCCGGCGCTCAACAGCATCTCGTGCGCTGGCTGCAAGACGCGCTGTAGGTGCGAAGGATACCGCTGGGTGAGCGGGAGCTGTTCGGCCAGCCGCTCAAGCGGTATCCGCCAGGAAAGACGCCCGTCAGCCCGGGCCACCTCGAGAATCCGGTACAGGCGGCGCGCCACGGGTGACGACAGGGCGTGGTAGCGGGCGGCCGACAGCGTAATGGTGTGGCGCTGCGCGAGATTCGCCCGCACGGTGGGCGAGATCACCACGCGGGCATCACCCGGTTCGCCGGCGGCCAGATTGCCGAACAGATGGAGCTGCTCGCGATCGGCGACCCGACGGCGCTGGACGGAGACGGCGCTGAGCACGGTGAAGCTGACGTCGCCGAGTCCCGATACGGCCGACCAGTAGGCCCCGATCGATTCGAGCGTCGTGCGCTCGAGTCGCGCGAGGGCGGCGCGGAGTTGCTCGTAGGTGCGCCCGTCCGCGCGTCGTCCCATGGCGCGGAGGAAGGCATGCAGCGTGAATGAGACGGCGCCGTCCGCCGGTGCACCGGCCTCGTTGTAGCGGTGCAAAATCTCGACGTACACGTCCTGATCGAACGTGCCGGGGAGGCGATCGCCGGGTGTGGGGATCACGCGCCAACGGCCGCCGTTGTCCGCCACGAATGACACGGGCGTGTCATCGGCGGAATCACTGAGACGGAACAAGGGGAGTTCCTCGAGCGAACGATCGAGGATCACTCCACGGACGGCGGGTCGACGACGCGCGGCGAGAGTCATCAAGCGTAGAAGCTGACTCGGCGCGCCGCGTGGCGCCAGTGCGTGGTGTCTGCCGCGCTCACGCGAGCGTGAAGACTTGTCCCGAGATATCGCGGGCCAGCGGACTGGCCAGAAACGCCGCGACGTCCGCGATCGAGTCGCGCTCCACGTAGGCGTGGTCTTCACCCATGGCCGCGAGGTTGGTGCCCGTACGGACCTGCGAGGGGGCAATCGCGTTGGCGCGCACCCCCTGTGAACGCTCATCGACGGCGACCGCGCGCATGAGGGCGAGCACGCCACTCTTGGCGGCCGCATACGCGGTGATGCCCGCCGCTCGGCCGCCGGGCACGACCGACGCGCTGCCGAAATACACGAACGACCCCCGTGCCGCGCGCACCGCGGGGAGGAACGCGCGCGTGGTGTGGTAGGCGGTCTCGAGGTTGATGGCGAACTGCTGCTGCCACTGCGCGACCTCGCCGCGGTCCACCGGCCCGGTGAATCCGAAGCCGCCGGCCACGCACACGACCGCGTGCACCGCGCCTTCGAACCGATCGCGTGTCTGCGCCAGCACGTCCGCGGCGAGGCGCTGCGCATCGGCTTCGTCGGCGAGATCGCCGGCGTGCGCTGAGACGTCGTGCGTCGAGGCCCCGCGTGACGTCGCGTGCGCGCTGAGCGATGCGGCGCGCGCGTTCACGTCTGTGGCGTGATGGCCGAGCAGCGCGACGGTGGCGCCGCGGCGGATAAACCCTGCGGCGACCGCCTCACCGACTTGGCCGGCGCGCCCGACACCCGTGATAACGATCAGGCGACCGGTGAAATCAAGCTCGTTCATGCGGTGGTGGCGAGTAGGTGGTGGATGGCATCGTTGCAGGCCGCGAGACAGCGTGCGACGCCATCGACGGTGTGATCCCCCATGTGGCCGATGCGGAACGTGCGCTGCTTGAGTTGGCCGTACCCGCCACCAATGACAAAGCCGCGTTGTGCCACGGCCTTCACGATAGCATCGCCGGTGAGTCCGTCGGGGAGCGCGACGGCGGTCACGGTCGCGGAGCGCTGCCCCGGTGCCGCAAAGACGGCGAAGGGCCGACCGGTTTCGTCGGTGAGGCGATCGACCCACGCGTGCGTCAGGCTCGCCATGGCGGCGTGGCGGTGCCAGCGCCCCTCGATGGTCTCCTGCGCGATGAAATCGGTCTGGGCGGCCGCCGCATAGAGCAGCGAGAGCGCGGGGGTGTTCGGCGTCTGGTTCTTGTGGATGTACTGCTCGAATTCGACCAGATCGAAGTACAGTCCGCGCGATGGCCCTTGTGTGGCGCGCGCGATGAACTGCTCGGAGGCCACACCAAAGGCGAGTCCGGGCGGCAAGGCCATGGCCTTCTGCGAGCCGGTGAGGACGAAGTCGATGTCCCACGCATCCGTCTCGACGGGAACGCCGGCGAGGCCGGTGACCGAATCCACGAGCAGCGCGGCGCCATAGCGATGCGCCAGCTCCACCAGCGGTGGCAGCGCACTGAGTGCCCCCGTTGATGTCTCGGAGTGCACCACGGTTACCGCGGCAAACGCGCGCGATGCCAACGCCGATTCGACGGCGTTCAGATCGGCGATCTGCCCCCACGGCGTGGCAAGCACGTGCGTCTCGCGATCGCAGGCGCGCGCAATGTGCGCGAACCGCTCACTGAACGCGCCGTTGACCAGCGACAAAATAGGCCCGGGCGGTGCGCAGCGAATGGCTGCCTCCATGAGTCCCGTGGCCGATGAGCTGGAGACATAGACGGGGCGTGCCGTCCGGAAGATGGGTTGTAGCCCCTGCTGCAGGCGTGCGAAGAGCGCCTCAAAGGCGGCGCCGCGATGGGGGAGCATCGGGGCAAGCATCGCTTCCAGCACGGGGCGACGGACTTCGGTGGGCCCGGGCAGAAAGAACGTTCCGAATGCATCGAGATCACTCACGCGCGCGTCCTCAGTCAACGGATTCGAACAGCAGGGAACGCAGGACGGTGTAGTCGGGCGCTTCGGCGTCGGCGGCAGCGACCACTGCATCACGGCGGGCCACGCCGGTGTAGGCAATGAACGCATCGACGGAGGGGCGTGCCGCGGCATCGGTGGCGCCGTCGCCGATGATGACCGACGGCCGCGGCACCTGAAGCGCGGCGAGCACCATGGCTTTGCCCGCCTGTGTCGCCAAGGGCTGGGGGCCGTCGAGCTGCGTGTAGGTGGCCTGATCGTCCACCCGTACGTCGACCGCATGCACGTGCGCCGGCAGGATCCCGCACTCGATCGCCAGCGGCAGGATGGCCGCGCGCAGGCCACCGCTGACCAGATGCACGATCACGCCCGCCTGCTGCAGAGATGCGATGAGGGCGGCCGCACCGGGGACGATGGCGCGTCGATACGCGTCGCCGAGCGCGTCGAGTTCCGTGGCGGTGGGCGCAATGGCCTGCAGTCGACGGACATAGACGGCATCGATGGGGATCTCGCCGGCCATCGCGCGCGCGGTGAGGTCTGCACATTCACGGGCGATGGTCTCGTCGCGCTGTTGCGCCAACCAGTCGATGCCTTCGATATCGGCGAGCGTCGAGTCTACATCAAACACTACGGTCGCGAATCGCGGGCGCGGCGTGCTCACTCGGTGCGGAAGTGCACGATACTGGCCGTGACCACGTCGGGGAGTTCGAGCAAGGCTTGTCGTGTCGCCTCGTCCACGGTGCCGTCGACGGAGATGGCGGCCAGTGCGTCGCCGCCCTGTGCCAGTCGCGCCTGATGATATTCGGCGATGTTGACTTTGCGTTCGCCGAGCAGCGTGCCGACGCGCCCGATGACACCGGGGACGTCCTGATTGGTGAGGATGAGCAGCGTCTGGCGCGGGTTCACATCGACATGGAACGAGCCGATGCGCGTCAGGCGCGGCGTGCTGCCTTCGGGCGCGACGCCGGTGACGGCCAACTGCTGCATGCCACCGCTGAGCGAGACTTCAACGGCCCGCGGATGTCCGAGCTCGTTGGACTCGCCGACGGAGAGTTCAATGCCCCGGGCTTCGGCGAGATTGCGCGCGTTGATGAGGTTGAGGCGATCGGTTTCGATGACGCCTTCGAGGATGCCGGTGGCGGCCGCGGCGAGCAACGGCCCCGCGCCGTGCGCGAGGTCGGGCCCGACGCGCAGCGCGAGACGACGGACCGCCCGCATCCCTTGATCAGCGAGCACGGCGCGTGCAACGGCCGCGGCACGACGCGCGACCAACAACGCGGCCTGCAGATCCCCCCATCCCGCGGCACCACCGGCCACGTTGATGGAGCGCGACAGATCCTTGTTGAGCAGCGCATCCCGTACCGCGAGACAGGCATCGCGCGAGACGTTGCGTTGCGCTTCAACCGTGTTGGCGCCGAGGTGCGGCGTGAGCACGAGGTTGGGTGAGACGCGCAGCGGCGAATCGGCGGCCAGTGGCTCGGCGGTGAAGACGTCGAGCACGGCACCGCGCAGCTCGTCGTTTTCGAGCGCGAGTTGCAGGGCGGTTTCGTCGATGATGCCGCCGCGTGCCAGATTGACGACGACCGAGCGTGCCGGTAGGCGGCCCAACTCGCGCTTGCCGATCATCCCGCGCGTGTCGTCGGTGAGCGGCACGTGCACGGTGAGGATATTCGATTCGGCCAGCAGCGCATCAAGCGTGAGGGCGCGACGCACGCGCAATGACGTGAACCGTTCGTCGGCGATGTACGGATCGAAGGCGACGACGTGCATCCCGAAGGCGTGGGCGCGGGTCGCGACTTCGCCGCCGATGCGTCCGAGACCGACGATGCCAAGGGTCTTGCCCTTCAGTTCGCGGCCCATGAACTGCGCGCGGTCCCACTTGCCGTCCAGCATGGTGCGTGCGGCCTTCGGGAGCTGCCGCAACAAGCCAATGACGGTGCCGAAGAACAGTTCTGCGACAGCGACGGTGTTACCGGCCGGCGCGTTGATGACGGCGATGCCGAGTGCGGTGGCGGTGTCGAGATCCACGTTGTCGACGCCGACGCCGGCGCGTCCGACGACTTTAAGGCGCGTGGCCCGCTGCAGGAGTTCCGCCGAGATGCGCGTCGCGCTGCGCCCGACGATGGCGTCGTAGTCGGGGATGCGGCGCAGTAATTCTTCGCGCGGGAGCGTGGGGACTTCATCGACGATCAACTCAGGCTCGGCCGTCAATAACGCGACGCCTTCCGGATCGACTTCATCCGTGACCAATACTCGAAACGCCATGCCGTTTAGTTGCCTAGGTGCCGAGGCCGTGTCGGCCGAGGGTGTTGCGCAGGGCATCGCGCAGCGTGACGAGGATGTCGTCGCGCGCGGCCGGTGAATCGTCGCGGACGTGAATTTCGATGCCGTCGGCGATTGGCAGTCGGCGCCAGGTTGCGATGGCCCCGTCGCGTGGCGCGACCGGATTCATCTGCAGCGAGAGCGCCGGCGCCAGCGATTGCGCGACGCGCCGCTCGAGGGCGTCGCCAGTGACTTCGCGCATCTCTTGGCGAATGGCATCGAGCGTCTGCCCTTCACGCTGACGGATCTTGATGGACAGCAGCTGCAACAGATGCCGATAGCCATAGGTCGCGGCGGTGCCGGCGCCTTCCGGGCGATCGAGCAGGCCGTTGGCGACATAGAAGCGGACGGCGCGTGCGCTGGGGGTGGCACGTGCCGACGCATTGGTCGGCTTCATGCCAGCGGAATCCACGAGTGCCGCGGCGTGCGCCGCTAACCCACGAGCATTCCATGGGGCGTGACGCGCATGAGCGCGCAGGAGCGGTACGGGGGATTCGGCCATGGGACGCGGAATATACGGGCAAGATGAGTCGCGCGGCGAGCGCGAGAGGCCGGTCTCTCGATTTTTTTCACCGCATCGGCCGGGCGGTGCGAGACCGCGCCCGCCACATGGACCCACCGAGTCGCCAGGTCGTCCGCGCGACACTCCCCAGTATCACTCACCACCTAAACGGAGCGACCTGGCGATACTCGGTGTTGCTGGGTGCGGGTCGCCTATGCGTCGCTGGCGATCAGATGCGGCGGGACGGGAATCGCGGTGCGGACTCCCGCTCCGGCGGCGAACTGCGCAATGACGGCGAGGTCGACCGGCTTCTCGAGGAAGTGCAGTGCGCCCAAGCGCACCGAGGCCTGCCGATTGGAGTCGTCGGGATAGGCCGTCAGCACGAGCACCTGGGCATCGGGGGAGAGCATGCCGGCCAGCGCCATGACTTGGAGGCCCCCATCCCGCTTGCCACCAAGGCGGAGGTCGGTGACGACGAGGTCGAACCGCTGCGTGCGCAGCCGCTCGAGGGCGTCCGGCAGGAACTCCGCGGAGGTGACGACGTTGTCGTTGACCTCAAACAGTTCGACGAGGATATCGCGGATGGACTGTTCGTCCTCCACGATGAGGACGGATTTGGTGAGACTCGACGAGATGGCCATGCCGCCTTCCAAGGCGAGAATCGGGCCGGGGCGGCGATTATGCCGCTAAGACATTGCTCCGTAATCGCTTAGGGCCACACAGGCATCACAAATCTCCGCGAAGAGCCGACCGATAATCGATCACTTCTCATCTTCTGATTGATTATCGGGCACTGAAAATCGGTCAGATATCGTAGCGTTTGATCTTTTCGAGCAGTGTGGAGCGTGCGATACCCAAGAGGTCGGCGGCGCGTGTCCGGTTGTCGCCGGTCGCGTGGAGGGCGCGGCGGATGGCGTCCTGCTCGACGGTGGCGAGGGGTTGGACCATCGGCGTGGGGGGTGGCTCGGGCGCCCGCGGGGTTGCGGTGGGGGCGGCGAGCCCGAGGTGCGCGTCGTGGATAGGGGTGCCGTCGGCGAGAATGGCGGCACGCCAGATGGTGTTCTTGAGCTCGCGCACGTTCCCGGGCCACGCGTAGGCGCGGAGTTCCGGTTCGGCGGACGGGTGCAGCGAGGCGCCGCGGGGCAGAAACGCGCGCGCCAGCGACATGATGTCGTCGGGGCGGGTGCGGAGCGGCGGGATGGTGAGCGTCAGGACTTGCAGGCGATAGAACAGATCGGCGCGGAAGCGGCGCTGCGCGACGGCGTCGCCCAAGGGCTGATGGGTGGCCACGATGACCCGTGCGTTGGCGCGCAGCACGGTCGTGCCGCCGAGTCGGCGGAAGGTGCGCTCCTCGAGCACCTTGAGAAACCGCGGTTGCACGTCGGCCGACATCTCGGCGATTTCGTCGAGGAAGACCGAGCCGCCGCCGGCGACTTCGAGCAGTCCCCGTTTGGCTTGTCGGGCGTCGGTGAACGCGCCGCGCTCATGGCCGAACAGTTCGCTTTCGAAGAACGTGGTGGAGAGCGAAGCGCAGTTGATCTCGACGAAGGGGGCGGCGCGTCGGGCGGACCGTTCGTGGATCTGCCGCGCGACGTAGCCCTTGCCGGTCCCGGTTTCTCCTTGCAACAGGACTGGCGCTTCGGGGTTGCGCGCCGCGAGGTCGATGAGCTGTTCGAGCGTCGGATCGAAGGCGGTGGCTACAGCGGTGTCGTCGTCGGTCCGCGTCCGCGCCCGCAGGATCGCGACTTCCTGGCGGAGCTTGCTGCGTTCCGCGGCGCGCGTCACGGCGGCGGACAGGGCCTCAAGGTCCACCGGTTTTTCCATGACGTCGGCGGCGCCGATTTTCATGGCGCGGACGGCGGTGCCGACGTCCGCGTAGCCAGTGAGCACGATGACGGCGACGTCGGGGTCGTCGGCGCGCAGGGCTTCCAGCGCGTGGAGTCCGTTGGCGTCGGGAAGGCGCAGGTCCAGCAGCACGACGTCTGGCGCGTGCTCCTGGGCGAGCCGCCGGCCTTCCGACGCGGAGGCGGCACCGCGCGCTGTGTGGCCAAAGGTTTCGAAGAACTCGACCAGCGTCTCCCGCACGGATTCGTCATCGTCGACGATGAGCACCGAAAGCGCCATACTGTCCGAATTCTGACGTTTATCTGTCGCCATACATACTCTACTTCACGCTCATCGGTGGAAGCGTGATGGTCAGCGTGGTCCCGGTCTCCGGCACGCTGTCGATGGCGATCGTGCCGCCGTGCTCGTCCATGATGCGCTGGCAGAGCGCCAGGCCAATGCCGGTCCCGCCGGTTTTCGCCGAGTAGAAGAACTCGAAGACATGCGGGAGGACGTCGGGCGGGATGGCTGGGCCGCCGTTGGTGAGGCGGCAGCGCCACCCGCCCGCTGGCGTGAGCTGCGAGTGGAGGACCAGTTCCGAACCGACCGGTGCGGCGTCGAACGCGTTGACGAGGATGTTGCGGCAGACCTGTCCCAACTGCTCGCTGTCGATGAGGCATCGCACCGGCTGCTCGGCGCGGGTGCGCCGCAGATGCAGCTGTTTCCCGTCGAGACGGGTGCGTTCGCCCTCGAGGATATCGTCCCAGACGAGCTCCGGATCACCGCCGGTCATGTGCGCCGCATGGGGGCGCCCGAATTCCAGCAATGAGGTGACCATGCGATTCAGGCGTTCAACCTCACGGAGGATACGTCCGACGTTGCGCACGACGACGGGGTTTTCCCGGGCCTGCAGTTCGAGCATCTGCGCGGCGGAGGAGATGCCGAATAAGGGATTCCGGAGTTCATGGGCGACACCGGCTGCGACCTCGCCGATGGCCTCAAGGCGCCGCTTCTGCTCGACGCGCCTGACCAGCCAGGCGCGCTCGATGGCGACGGCGGTCTGCGCAGCGATGACCGCGAGCACGCGCTCCGCCTCTTCGAGCATCTGCTCGGACTCGATCGGTGCCGCGCAGAGCGTGATGGCCCCGAGGACGCCTTCGGCGCTGATGAGCGGTGCCGTGATTTCGAGGCCCCGGCTGCCGTTCTCCCGGACGACATGGCCGGTGGCGAGGGCCTCGAGCCAGGTGCGGGTCAGGCGACGTTCGAGGCCCAGCGCGTCTGGCGTTGTCTCGTCGTAGCCTTGCTGATGGGCAATGCGGAATTCCGCCGTCCCCTCGTCGGCGAGTGCGATGACGAAGCCCGTCGAGGGCACCGCCCGACGCAGCTGCAGCGCCACCTCCTCGTACACCCTGTCGAGAGCAATGGCCTCTGCGAGCGCGATGCCGGTATTGATCAGCGCTTCGCGCGACCGATGACTGGGGGTGATATCGACGGTCGCGAAGACGAAGCCGGTGACCTCGTCCCCCTGCGAGAGGGCTGTGACCTGCATCAGGAACACGCGCTCTTCGGTTGGTGAGCTGCAGGGGAATTCCCAGCGGACCACCGGCACCCGCTTGGTGCGCAGCAGCGTCATCGCGCGCTCGATCTGCTCGCGCGAGCCTGTGTCGGCGACGCTTTCGAAGATGGAGCATCCCATGACGGCGACTTCCGGCGCGATATCGGGCGCCCCGTTGTCCTGCGCGAACCGGGACCACGACTGATTGGCCGCCGTGATCCGCCCATCCAGATCGACCGACCAGATGGTCATCGGCAGCGCGTCCAGCACCCGCCGCGCAAAGGGCGTTGTCTCGAGACTCATCGACGGCATGGTGACGGGATCGTTCGTGGCGGCACCGGAGGATGACCACCAGACGCGAACAGGGGCGCGATGATCCGCGCCCCTGTCATTATACCGCGCTGATGGTGCAGTCTACCGACGACCGCTCTTCTTGGCAGCCTTCTTCGGGGCGGCCTTCTTGGGAGCCGCCTTTTTCGGGGCCGCCTTCTTGGGGGCGGCCTTCTTCGGGGCCGCTTTTTTCGGCGCGGCCTTCTTCGGTGCGACCTTCTTGGGTGCGGCCTTCTTCACCGCGGCCTTCTTCGGCGCCGCCTTTTGAGGTGCGGCCTTCTTTACCGCGGCTTTCTTCGGGGCCGCTTTCTTGACGGCCGCCTTTTGGGGCGCGGCTTTCTTCACCGCCGCCTTCTTCGGCGCCGCTTTGACCGGCGCCGCCTTGACCGGCGCGGCCTTGACGGGCGCCGCCTTTACGGGCGCGACCTTCTTTGCCGCTTTCGGTGCAGGTGCCGCGGGAGCAGGAGCCACCGCCGCGGGGGCAGCGACCTTCTTGGCCGCTGGCGCCTTCTTGACGGCGGGCGCCTTGGGCGCGGGCGCTTCAACGACCACCGGCGCTTCTACGACTGGCGCTGGCGCTTCGACTGTGGGCGCCTTGGGCGCTTCGACCTTGGGGGCCTTGGGCGCCTTGGGCTTTGGCGCCGGCTTCGGCGCACCCGGATTCTTCGGAGGACGGCCCGGCCCGCGGCGTACCATACCGCCGCCGAACATCTCGTCCTCATCTTCGTCGTCTACGCCGCCGCCGCCGACGACGTCGTCGTCGAAGCCGTCATCATCTTCGTCGTCGTCGTCGTCATCATCGTCGTCTTCGTCATCGGCGCTGTCCCACAGACTGTCGCTGTCGTCCGAGGGCAGGCCGTAGCCGTCGTCTTCCTCGTCATCGTCATACGAGGATCCACCGTACCCGCCAAGATCATCCAGATCGTCGTTACGATCGATGAACCGAAGCTCTTCAGACATCTCGTCGCCACGCGGCATCGCTGCCTCCTCCACTGGATAGACCTGGAATCCGACGCGGTGCGCGGCGGATGGCTTGTGATGCACAGCTCCAGAGGATGCTGCGCATTCGGCCGATATTGGGCACATCGGGCACCGAAAATTCGGCGGCGCCTAACTACTAGGTACACCTAGTACATGGAACCGACCGCTACGTCAAGCGTCGGGGCGAAAACGTGTTGGAAAAATCACCGTCTGGTCGCCTACGAGCGACCGGACGCGAGGCACCCGCTCACTCGATGCGCGGGATGCCGTCGACGCGACCGCTGCGAATGACGTTGCCGAGCGCGTCGAAAATGCGCGGCTCGACCAAGCGACCGACCTGCGAGTGCAGGTAATCGAGCGTGGTGGCGGCGGTGAGTGGATCCCGGTAGGCGCGCTTGGAGGTGAGCGCATCGAACGCATCGGCGGCGGTCAGGATGCGCCCGCCGATGGTGATCGCGTCACCGGCCATGCCGCGCGGATATCCGCCGCCATCCCAGTGCTCGTGGTGATCCTGCACGAAGCCGATCACGTCGCCGAGGTGCTGGAGGGGGGCGAGAATATCGACGCCGATGCGCACGTGGTCTTTCACGTGGGCGAACTCCTCCTCGGTGAGGCGCGCGGGCTTGTTCAGCACTTCCTCGCGGATGCCGATCTTGCCCACATCGTGCAGCCGTCCGGCGAGTCGCACCACGTCCACGCGCGCGGCGCTGAGCCCGAGCTCCTCCGCGATGGCGGCGCCGAGTTCGGCGACGCGGTGCGAATGTCCGCGCAGGTAGACGTCCTTCGCTTCCATGGCGTTGATCAGCGAGTCGGCGACGCTGACGGTGAGGGCCCGGAGGGCCTCTTTCTCGTTCTCGAGCGCGATGGTGCGTGCGGCTACCTCGTCCCGGATGAGGCGATCGACGGCGCGCCGCTCCTTGCCATGGGTGCGCCGGGAGAATGCGCGCTCGACGGCGGACTGGAGGTCTTGGAGTTCGACCGGCTTGGTGAGGTAGTCGAAGGCACCGGAGGCGAGGGCCTCGGTGGCTGATCCGGCGTCGTTGACCGCGGTCAGCATGATGATCCCGAGGTCGCCGTCGATGGTCAGGGCGCGCGGCACGACTTCGAGGCCAGTGAGCCCGGGCATCCGCAAATCGCAGAGCATCAGGGCGTACTGGTTGGCCCCAAGGGAATCGAGGGCGTGCTGGCCGGATTCCGCCACATCCACTTCGAACCCACGCGACCGGAGATACCGGCTGAGCGCCAGCCGGATCGTCGATTCATCGTCGACGACGAGGATGCGTCGAACCGAATCGTCGGCGAGAGCCGCCGCGGCGCGATCGATGTCGCGCAGGGGATCGGAAGACAGCGGTGTGTTCATACGCGGAAGGCCTGGACGGTTTCGGTGTGTTCAAGCACGCCGACCGGCGCGCCGGTCGCAAGTGGCGCGCCGTGCGACGCATGCACCGGCAGCGTAACCGTCACGGTGGTGCCAACGCCCGGTTCCGACTGGACGGCGATGCGGCCGCCATGGGCCTGAATGATGCCGTAGCTGACGCTGAGCCCCAGTCCCGTCCCAACGCCGCCGGCCTTCGTGCTGAAGAAGGGCTCGAAGATGCGCTGTCGCACGTCGGGGGTCATGCCCTTGCCCGTGTCGGTGACGCTCACCGTGACCGTCCCCTCTTCGGATTCGGTCCGGATGGTGAGGAGCCGCTCCACCGCGTCCGCCATGGCATGCTCCGCGTTGCCGAACAGGTTGAGGAGCACCTGCTGCAGCTTTTGCGGGTCTCCGGACACATCGGGGATGGCGGGATCGAATTCGAGCGCGATGCGGACCTTGGCGTTGCGGAGCGGATAGGCCCGTAAGCGGAGCGACTGATCGATGAGATTATTGAGATCGACGGGGCCGATCTTGGGCTCGGACTTCCGGGCGAAGATCAGGAGATCTTTGATCACCGACTTGGCGCGATCGCTTTCCTTCTTGATGAGCTGGATGGACTCGCGCTGGTCGTCGCTGAGCGTTTCCTCCAGCAACATCTGGGCGAAGGCCGAAATGCCGGTGAGCGGGTTGGCGATTTCGTGGGCCACGCCGGCGACGAGTTCTCCGAGCGCGACCATTTTTTCGGTGTGGCGCAACTGGTCTTCGACGCGCCGGTCATCGCTGACATTGCGCACGCTGATGACCTGACCGATCACCTGGTCGTCTTGTGCGAGCAGGGGGCTGGTGTTGACGACGGCGGGGAATTCAGCGCCGTCGCGTCGCCGATGCACATGTTGAATCAGGCTGCTTCCGGGCTCGATGACGCCGTCGGCGACGCGGCTGGCGTGGCGCGGATCGATGCCGACGACGAGTTGGTCGAACTGCATGTCCATCAACTCAACCTGCGACCATCCGTATTCGCGGGCGGCCGAGGGATTGGCGTAGCGTACGCCGACCCGATCGAGAATGAAGATGGGATGATCGATGGTGGTGAGGGCGGTGGCGAGGAGGTGTTCCCGTTCGCGACCGAGCCGTTCGTCTTCGTCGAGCAGGAGCGCGTCGAGGGCGAGGGCCAGCGAGTTGGAGAGTCGTTCGAGGGTGACCCGGTCGCGCCGTGGGAGTGGCACGGTGCGCGGCGCGGCGATCACGAGCACGCCGAGCGCGCGGTCCCGCGCGCCGAGGGGGACGACGAAGCCCCAGTCATCGGGGACGTCGGCGGCGATGTCTGCGGGGGCCATCTCCCGCACACTGGCCAGTTCACGCGGGCGACCCTCGGGGACCGCGACGGGCAAGTCGCCGGACTTACGACCGCGGAAGATGTCGAGCGTGCCGCTGGTGGCGATGTACTCAATGACCCCATCGCGCGCGCGTGCGATGCCAATGGCTTTTCCGATGGACGGGACGGACCGATCGAGCACGCCGAGGAGCTCCATGGCGCCGTCGGTGACATTGGCCGCTTGGAGCGCGACGCGCGCGAGTTCGGCCGCCCCTTCGGCGCGCTGACGCTGGAACTCCTGCAGTGCGAAGAGTCGGGCGGTCTCCACGGCGGCCCCGGCCTGGCGCGCGAGGATGGTGAGCAGGTCGAGATCCTGCAGGTCGAACGCGTTCGGGGACGGCGCGAGGAGCCGGAGTACCCCGACGGTGCGCGTCCCGTACCCAACGGCCGCACACAGTTCCGCCGTGCCCCGCTTCCACGCGGGCCCGTCATCGAGATGGATCGCGAGCCGTGACACGTGCGTGCGCTGCGTCTCGCGCGGCAGGTCCAGCTCGACCTCGGTGGCCGGTTGGTGCGCCTCGACGAGTCCATCGCGCATGGTCAGGACGCGCGTGAGTCCGGCGCTGCCGAGGGAAAAGACATCGCAGACGGCATGGGGAATCACACCATGCACGGCCTCGGCGATGGCCATGGGCAGCGCGTCGATTGTTGTCACGTACGCGAGCAGGCTTTGCGCGTGGGCCATCGCGCTGAGCCGGTTGGCGCGTCGCTCGAGTTCGGCGAGATGGAGCAGGTTGCGATACGCGACGGCAACTTGGGCGGCGAGATCCTGGAGCAGTTGCTGCTCGTGCTCATCGAACGGGTGCGTGCCGAAATAGCGGATACTCAGGAGTCCGCGGAGGCGCCCATCGAGGAGCAAGGGGAGCAACGCGACCGCGTTGATGCCGACGTCAATGAGCCCGGCAACACCTTCGGTGTCGTCCAGATCCGCATGGCCTTGCAGGTCGCTGATAAACAGCGGCGCGGCGGCTCGCACGACGTCACCGTAAATGGAGCGATAAAACGCGGCCGTGACTCGAGCGCTGTCGATGGTGCCGGCGCCCGACTGCAGGTCGAGGCGCACCGTCTTCAGCTTTGGATTGACCTCGTAGACGGCGAACCCGGCGGCGTGGAGCTCTTGCAGAAAAATGCGCGCAATCCCGTCGTCGATACTTTGCCGCGAGGTGGAGTCGGCGAGGGCGCGCGCGGCACGAGCGAGGATGGCGTCATGCCTGGCCATCGGCGGGGCCGCACTGGTGTCTGTCGCCGGCTGGCCGTCAGTTCGGGCGTCGTGCATCGGCAACCGCGCGGTCGATTTCGGCACGGTGGTTCTCGTAATCCTGGTTGCGCGTGGCCAATTCGGCTTCGAGTGCGGCCAGCAATCGTAGGTCAAACCCCTTGGCCTTGGCTTGGTTCGCCTCAAGGCGCGCGCCTCGCGCGGCAAGGAGAAGACCCAGCAGTGACCGCGGGCTCTGCTTGAGAATGGTGTCGGCCTGCGCGCTGGTGATGGTGCCGGAGCCAACGACTTCGGCGACGCGACCGAAGTGGTAGCGCTCGTCCAGCGTGGGGCTGGTCAGCATCTCATGCGCGGCCAGCACCATGGGGGCGAAGCGGGCGATGGAATCGACTTTGCCGTCCTCGGCGTAGGCCATCACACGAACGTAGAGGCGGCTGGCGCGTTCTTCGGGCGACATACTGGCGATGTCCGGTGCGCGACCACTTGCTGACGCGTCCGCTGACGCGTCCGCTGACGCGTCCGCTGACGCGTCCGCTGTCGGGTCTGCCGTCGGGCCAATGCCGTTCGCGGGCGGGGTGAGGGAGTCCGCGGCCGGGGCGGCATTCCCTTTGACGGTTCCGCCGAAATTCCGGCCGGCCAAGAGGGCGACCACCGACAGGAGCACCACGAAGGTGACGGCCCAGGGCAGGACCGAGGCGTTGGCGCGCGCCGGTGCGCGCGTCGTGGCGGCGGGGCCGACGGCGGCGCCGACGGCGGCGCCGCAGTGATGGCAAAAGCGCGCGCTGCCGGAGAGCGGCTCCGCGCAGGCGGGGCAAGAGGCCGCAGGCGTCGTCGGCGTGTTCGCCGGAGGGTTGGCCCCGCTATTCGATGATGCAGTCATGTGGGTCAAAGCTACCGGCACAGCCCCTCCGACGGGTATCCCGCGTGGTGGGGCGGGATGGACCCCGATGGCGACGGGCGACGCACGGGTCTTGGCGGTGCGCTACAATTCGGCAGCCTGTCTCCCTTGCCCTCGTCTCCGTGCCTGCTCCCAGCCGATCCCTCGTTCCCTCCGATCTGAGTGGTGCCACGGCGAGTGACATCCTCGAACTCGCCGAGGCGCAGCAGGTCCGCTTTCTGCGCCTGCAGTTCACGGACATCCTCGGTGTCATCAAGAACGTCGAGATTCCGTCGTCGCAATTCCGGAAGGCGGTGCACGGCGACATCATGTTCGACGGGTCGAGCATTGAGGGTTTCGTACGGGTGGAGGAGTCTGACATGCTCCTCGTCCCTGATCTGAGCACGTTTCAGATCTTTCCGTGGGGCGAACCGTCGGCGCGCGTAGGGCGCGTGATCTGCGACGTGACCATGCCGGATGGGACGCCGTTTGCCGGCGATCCGCGCGGCGTGTTGAAACGGCAGGTGGCGAAGGCGGCGGATCTGGGGTTCGTGATGAACGCCGGGATGGAAGCAGAGTTCTTCCTGTTCAAGCCGGCCGCCGATGGTCGACCGGCCACGGACACGCACGATGTGGGGAGCTATTTCGATCTGGCGCCGATGGATCTGGGCGAGGATGCGCGCCGCGAGATTGTGGACGCGCTGGAGCAGATGGGATTCGAGGTGGAGGCGGCGCACCACGAGGTGGCGCACGGCCAGCACGAAATCGACTTCCGGTATGCCGACGCGCTGCGCACGGCGGACAACATCGCGACGTTCCGGTTTGTGGTGAAGCAGGTGGCGCGGCGGTTCGGGCTGATTGCGTCGTTCATGCCGAAGCCGGTGTTCGGGCAGAACGGGAGCGGGATGCATACGCATCAGTCGCTGTTCCGCGCGGGGCAGAATGCGTTTTGGGATCCGCAGCGTGAATGGGAGCTCTCGAAGACGGCGCTGCACTACATCGGCGGACTGCTCAAGCATGCGCGCGCGATGTGCGCGGTGACGAATCCGTTGGTGAACTCGTACAAGCGGCTGGTGCCGGGGTTTGAGGCGCCGGTGAATGTGGCGTGGAGCATGCGCAACCGTTCGCCGATGATTCGTGTGCCCGAGCGTCGTGGGGCGGGGACGCGCCTGGAGCTGCGGACGCCGGACCCGAGCGCGAATCCGTACTTGGCGCTGACGGTGATGTTGGCGGCGGGGCTGGACGGCTTGGCGACCGAGGCGGACTGGCGCGAACCGATCAACACGAATATCTGGGAGATGTCGCATCGTGAGCGGCGGCGTCTGCGCGTGGATGATTTGCCGCAGGATCTGAACGAAGCGTGCAACGAGCTGGAGCGGGACGACGTGATGATCGGCGCGTTGGGCGAGCACATCGCGCAGCACTTTCTGGCGGCGAAGCGGGCGGAGTGGGGGCAGTACAACCAGCAGGTGACCACGTGGGAGTTGGAGCGGTATCTTGCGCGCTATTAGCGGCTGCGGCCGGCCGAGCGGGTTCCACATTCTTCGAGCGAGTTGAGCATGGATCGTCGTGGATTTCTCCGGACGTCGGCGGGTGCCGCCGTCGGCATGACCGTGTTGTCGGGGCTGGATGCGGGGACGGCGTTTGCGTCGCCCACGACGGTCGCGGATGATGTGCTGTCGCAGAAGTACCCGTTTGTGCTGCCGCCGTTGGGCTACGCGGAGAATGCGGTGGAGCCGGCCGTTGATGCGCAGACCATGTCGATCCATCACGACAAGCATCATGCGACGTACGTGACGAACCTGAACAAGGCGCTGGAGACGCAGAGCGCGCTGCAGGGGAAGACGTTGCGCGAGTTGCTGAGCGGCCTGGCGACGTTGCCGGACGGCGTGCGGAATGCGGTGCGCAATAACGGCGGCGGACATGCCAATCACGCGTTGTACTGGGGGCTGCTGGCCCCGAACGGCGCGAAGGCGCCGAGCGGCGCGCTGGCGGCGGCGATCATGCGCGACTTCGGCTCGGTGGCGGCTTGCACGGCCGCGCTCAAGGCGGCCGGGTTGGGGCAGTTCGGGTCCGGGTGGTCGTGGCTGGTGCGTGACGGCGGCGGCAAGCTGAGCGTGCGCGGCAGTGCCAATCAGGACACGCCGTTGACGGACGGTCAGCGCCCCGTGGTGGGTGTCGACGTATGGGAACATGCGTATTACCTCAAGTACCAGAATCGGCGCACGGATTATCTGGATGCGGTGTTGGGCGCGCTCAATTGGGACGCGGCCGGCGCGGCGTACGCGTGACGGCCGCCCGGTCAGCACCGGAGACCGTGCCGGCGTTCGTGCCGCTGCCGGTGGTGCTGGAGGGGGACGTGGTCCGTCTGGAGCCGCTGGGGGTGCAGCATGCCGATGGGCTGCTGGCGGCTGGCCATCATGAGAGTTTGTGGCGCGTGACGGTGCAGCCGCCGCTGGTGTCGGCGGCGGCCGTGTCGTCGTATCTCGCGACCAGTGCGGCGTCGCTGGCGAGTGGGCAGGAGGTGCCGTTCGCGTTGGTGCATCGGGCGAGCGGCGCGGTGGTGGGGTCCACGCGTTGGATGGACATTGCGCGTCCGCACCGGCGGGTGGAGATCGGCGGGACGTGGGTGACGCCGGCGTATCAGCGGTCGGCCATTAACACCGAAGCGAAGTTGCTGCAGATGGCGCACCTGTTTGACGTGCTGGGCGCGTTGCGCGTGCAGTACAAGACCGATCTGCGGAACACGCAATCGCAGCGCGCGCTGGAGGGGATCGGCGCCGTCCGCGAGGGGGTGTTGCGTCGGCACATGGTGGTGCGCGACGGGTTTGTGCGCGATTCGGTGTACTACGGCATCACCGATGAAGACTGGCCGCGCGTGCGGCGTTTGCTGGAGCAGCGGTTGTTGTCGCACGCGGGTTTCCCCTGAGCATGGCGGACTGATGCAGCATTCCGATCGGCGGTGGTCACGACGCGGTATTGGGCGTGCGGTGTTGCGCCTCACCGCGGGTGTGTTGCTGGTGAGCGGCGTGTTGTCGCGCGCCGCCTGGGCGCAGGCGGGTCCTTCGGTGGTGGTGCTGGTGCGCCACGCCGAGAAGGCGGCGGTGCCGGGTGACGATCCGCCGTTGAGCGAGGTGGGGATGGTGCGTGCCGAGGCGCTGGCGGCTGCGTTGGTGGCGGCGCCGCCGACGGCGATTGTGGTGTCGTCGCGTCAACGTACGGCGTTGACGGCGGTGCCGGTGGCGAAGCAGGCGGGGGTAACGCCTCAGGTGATTTCGCTGGATGGTGGCGGTGCCGCGCATATCGCGGCGGTGGTGTCGGCGGTGCAGCAGGCGCGCGGCGTGGTGCTGGTGGTGGGTCACAGCAACACCGTACCGGCGATCATCAAGGCGCTGGGCGGCCCGTCGTTGCCTGACATCTGTGATGCGACGTACAGCCATCTGTTTGTGCTGACGCCCGCGAAGAACGGTGCCCCGGCGTCGCTCGTGATGTCCCGGTTCGGTGCCGCGGAAGCGTCGCCGCCGGCGACATGCGCGGGGATGGTACCGAAGTAAGTGGCAGAGACGCGCTGATGTCGCTCACGATGCGGGTGTTGGTGGCGCTGGTGGCCGGTCTGGCGCTGGGCGTGGGTGTGTCGATGAGCGAGAGCGTGCTGCTCACGACGCTGGCGCATGGTATTGAGCCGCTGGGGACGCTGTTCATCAACGCGATTCGTATGACCATCATTCCGCTGGTGGTATCGAGCCTGATCGTGGGGGTGACGTCGGCGCCCGATACGCGCACCATTGGGCGATTGGGCGGGCGCGCGCTGCTGTTCATGCTGGTGAGCCTGGTGATTGCGTGCACGCTGGGCGTGCTGGCGGCCGGGCCGGCGTTCTCGTGGTTGTCGATCGATCCGGCCGCGTCGGCGGCGCTGCGGGCGAGTGCGACTGCGAGTGCGAGTGCGACGACCGCGGGGCGCATGCCGACGTTCGCGCAGTGGCTGGTGGATCTGGTGCCGTCGAATCCCATCAAGTCGGCGGCGGATGGTGCGATGCTGCCGCTGATCATTTTCTCCATCACGTTTGGCATTGCGCTGTCGCACATTGATGTGGCGAAACGGGCGGCGGTGGTGCGCGTGTTCGAAGGGCTGCTTGATGCGTCGCTGATGCTGGTGCATTGGGTGTTGCGGCTGGCCCCGATTGGCGTGTTTGCGTTAGCGGTGCCGCTGGCGGCCAAGTTGGGGCTGAGCGCGGCAGGGGCGCTGGCGACGTACATCGTGGTGGTGTCGGGGTTATCCACGCTGCTCATTGTGCTGTTGTATCCGGTGGCGGCCATTGGCGGGCGCATGCGCATGGGGACGTTTGCGCGCGCGGTGCTTCCGGCGCAGGCGATGGCGTTCAGTGGCCGCTCGTCGCTGGCCTCGTTGCCGGCGATGATCACGGCCACGCGTGATACGCTGGGACTGCCGCCGCAGATTGCCGGGTTTCTGGTGCCGTTGCTGACGGCGACGTTTCGGATTGGCGCGGGGGTGGGCCAGACCGTGCCGATCGTGTTCATCGCGCACTTGTATGGCATTCCGCTGGGGCCCGCCCAGTTGGCGACGGTGGCCATGACGGCGGTGCTCGTGTCGTTCTCGGTGCCGGGGATTCCGGGCGGCACGATCATCGCGATGGTGCCGGTGCTGATGGCGGCCGGGCTCCCCATTGAGGGCGCGGGGATCATGCTGGGTGTGGACACCATTCCGGACATGTTCCGCACGACGGCCAATGTGACGGGTGATCTGACGGCGGCGGTGGTGCTGGGTGCGCGCGAACAGCCCGCGCACCGCGCGTGACCGAGGCCTCCTGCGGGTTCATCCTATCCGGAGTTGCGTGAATGGCGGGATCAAACGCGCCGAGCGACCATGCGCCGCGCGATCATGCGCCACGCGGCCATGCGCCGCCGGCCACGGCATCGACGTTGGCCAACGAGGACTGGTACGCAAAAACGGTGGTGGGCGACACGTTCACCCGCGTGCTCTTTACTGACCTGGAGCTGACGGAGGCGACGCTGCAGGGGGTGGTGTTCACCGAATGCACATTCCGTCGCGCGCAGTTCAACTGCTCGACGCATCGCGACACGGCCTTTGTGAACTGCACGTTCGCCAACTGCTCGTTTTTCGAGACGACGTTCACCGACTGCAAGTTGATGGGCAGTACCTTCGATCGCAGCACGTTCGATCTGATGCGGGCGAGCGGTGGCAACTGGTCACATGTGGGGTTGGCGCGCGCGGATCTGCGCAAGGCGTCATTCGACGCCGTGCGATTGCGTGAGGCGGATTTGACGGGGGCGCGCTGTCAGGGCGCGGTGCTGCGCGACTGCGATCTGTCCGGGGCGTGGCTGAGCGGCGCGGTGCTGACGGAGTGCGATCTGCGCGGCAGCGATCTGGGCGGGATGGAGCCGGAGTCGATGGCGATGCGCGGCGCGATCATCACCTACGAGCAGGCGATTGTGTTCGCGATGGCGATGGGGCTGGACGTGCGGGCGTCGTGAGCGGCGCCGGCACCGCCGGTCGGGTTGTCGCGCTGCGCGGCGGCAGTAGCTTGTGCTGATGTCGAATTCGCCAGACGTTGCGGCTGCCCATACCGCGTATCCCATCGGGATCGTGACCATTTCCGATCGCGCGAGCGCGGGAATCTATGAGGATCGCTCGGGGCCGGCGATTGTCTCGGTGTTGACGCGCTGGATTGCGTCGCCGTGGCAGCCGGTGGTGCGCGTGATTGCCGACGAGCAGCCGCTCATTGAGGCGACGTTGCGCGAGCTGGCCGACGAGGTGGGGTGCCCGTTCATTGTGACGACGGGCGGGACCGGGCCGGCGCCGCGCGATGTGACTCCGGAGGCGACGGTGGCGGTGTGCGACCGGCTGCTGCCGGGTTTCGGCGAGCAGATGCGCGCCGTGTCGGTGAAGACCGTGCCCACGGCGATTCTTTCGCGGCAACTGGCGGGCACGCGCGGGACGTCGCTCATTCTCAATCTGCCGGGCAAGCCTGCGGCCATCGAGGAATGTCTCGGGGCGGTGTTTGCTGCGGTGCCGTATTGCATCGATCTCATCGGCGGACCGCGCTTTGACGCCACCGCTGACGCGCCCGCTGCCTTTCGTCCAACCGGAGCCTGATATGTCGTTGTCGCCCGACCTCCTGAAGATTCTCGTGTGTCCGAAGTGCAAGGGCCCGTTGGCGCATCACGAGCATCCGGCGGAGGTGCTACTCTGTCGCGCCTGCGCGCTGGTGTACGCGGTGCAGGACGGGATTCCGGTGATGCTGATTGATGAAGCGCGTGCGCTGGACGCGCGTGAATTTCCGATGGCCACCTGACGGCGTCGGTTCACCCCATGACCGGAGCGGGACCGATGAACGGACGTGACGCGTTCCGCGAGCGCGCAGTGGGCGAGCGCGCAGTGGGCGAGCGCGCGTTGGGCGAGCGCGCGTTGGGCGATACCACCGTACGCGATCTTGCGTTGCGCTTGATCGATCGTGATCTGACGGCGATGCAGCAGGAAGTTGCGGCGTATCCGACGGATGACGCGATGTGGGTGATCCCGCCGGGCATCGCCAACTGCGGCGGCACGCTGGCGCTGCATGTGGCCGGCAATCTGCGGCATTTCATCGGCGCGATGCTGGGCGGCACGGGGTTTGTGCGCGATCGGTCGTTTGAGTTTTCGGCGACGGGGCTGACGCGCGAGTACGTCATGGGTGAGCTGGCCGACGCGCAGGCGCAGGTCATGCGCACCTTGCGTGCGCTCGATCCGGCGCGCCTCGACGACGAGTTCCCGCAGCTCATCCACGAGACGCGCCTGCCGACGCGCATGTTTCTGCTGCATCTCGCGACGCATCTGTCGTATCATCTCGGTCAGGTGGACTATCATCGTCGCCTCACGACCGGACTGGGCACGACGGTGGCGTCCATCAACATTCCGGCGCTGGTTCGGCCGTTTCCGGAGCCTGCCGTTTCATGAGTGACTCGACGAACGCCCACGCGCCGCTGCCCGCCTCGTGGCATGACGGCACCGTCGTGGTGCATGCGGGACTCCCGGCGCGCACGCACGGGTCCGCGTATCTGCCGGGACCCACATTTGCGGCGCCGTACCACACACCGGGCGATCCGGCGGATTCTCCGTTTACGTACGGACGGTTTCACAATCCCACGTGGCACGCGTACGAGCAGGCGCTCGAGGCGCTCGAGGGTGGGCCGGCGGTGCTGTTTCCGTCCGGGATGTCGGCGAGTGCCGCCCTGTTGGGAACCGTCATGCGCCCCGGCCAGAAAGTGGTGATGCCCTCGGACAGCTACTACACGACGCGTCTGATTGCGACGGACTATTTCGCGGCGCACGGTGTGGAGGTGGTGTCGGCGCCGACGGCCAACGAGGCACAGCGCGCCTTGCTGGATGGGGCGCGGTTGCTGTGGCTGGAGTCGCCCACCAATCCAGAATTGGACGTGTGCGACATTCGTGCGTTGTCGGATGCGGCGCATGCTGTTGGCGCGCTGGTGGCGGTGGATAACACCACGGCCACGGTGTTGGGGCAGCGGCCGCTGGCCCTGGGCGCCGACTTCGCGGTCGTGTCTGACACGAAGGCGATGACGGGACATGCCGATGTCGTACTGGGGCACGTGGCGTGCAAGGATCCGGTGTGGGCGGATGCGGTGCGCACATATCGCACGCGCATGGGCTGCATTCCGGGGCCCATGGAAGTGTGGCTCGCGCACCGGTCGCTGGGGACGCTGTCGGTGCGACTGACGCGGCAGTGCGCGTCGGCGCTGGAGGTGGCGACCTATCTGGCGTCGCACGCGAAGGTGCAGCGGGTGCGCTACCCCGGGCTACCCGGCGATGCGTCGTACGCGACGGCTTCGCGCCAGATGACGCTGTACGGACCGGTGATTGGCTTTGAACTGGCCGATCGCGCAGCGGCCGAGCGATTTTTCGCGGCGACGCGCATCGTGTCGGAAGCGACGAGCTTTGGTGGTATTCACACCAGCGCGGAGCGTCGGGCGCGGTGGGGCGCGGACGCGGTAGGGGAGGGCTTCATTCGCCTGTCCATCGGCGTGGAAGATGTGCGCGATGTGTTGGCGGACTTCGCGGTCGCGTTAGCCGCGGTGTAGGTCGACGCTGCGGTGGCTGTTGCGGATGATGGCGTTGGTGCTGTCGTGGTTGCCGTTGTGGTTGCCGGTGTGGTCCGGGTCATTTCTCTCCAGAGGCATGCATGTCTGATTCGCTCGATCGTCGCGATTTCTTGTCGGCGTCGCTCTTTACCGCGGCCGCGCTGACGTTGCCGTTGGCCGCGTGCGCGAAGCCGGCGGACGGCATGGCGTCTGGGGCGGCCTCGTCGAAAGACGGCACGCTGCCGCCCTTCGAGTTTGACGAAGCGACGGTGGTGGCGCTGCAGGCGCGTATGAAAGCGGGGACGCTGACATCGCGCGCGTTGACGTCGGCGTATCTCGATCGCATTGCCGCCGTGAACACGACGGGGCCGTCGCTGCATGCGGTGATTGAGACGAATCCGGATGCGCTCACCATGGCGGCGGCGCTGGATGCCGAACGCGCGGCGGGGAAGGTGCGCGGTCCGTTGCACGGTATTCCGGTGCTGCTCAAGGACAACATCGACACCGGTGACAAAATGCAAACCACCGCCGGCTCCATGGCGTTGGTGGGTGCACCGGCACCGCGCGATGCGTTCGTGGCGGAGCGCCTGCGCGCGGCCGGGGCGGTGATCATCGGGAAAACCAACCTGAGCGAATGGGCGAACTTCCGTTCGACGCGTTCGAGCAGCGGATGGAGCGGTCGTGGCGGACAGACGCGCAATCCGTACGTGCTCGATCGCAACCCCTGCGGCTCGAGCTCGGGCACCGGATCGGCCATCTCGGCCAACCTCGCCACCATCGGCATTGGCACGGAGACCGACGGCTCCATCATCTGCCCGTCGTCCATTTGCGGCCTGGTGGGGATCAAGCCCACCGTGGGCTTAGTGAGCCGGAGCGGCATCATCCCCATCTCGGCTACCCAAGACACCGCGGGCCCGATGACGCGCACCGTGGCGGATGCGGCGGCGGTGCTGACGGCCATCGCCGGCGTGGATACGCGCGACGCGGCCACGGCCGACGCGAAGACGCACGCCGTGGATTACACCACGTTCCTGGATGCGAAGGCGCTGTCGGGGGCGCGCATTGGTGTGGCGCGTAACATGGCGGGCTTTCATCCCACGGTGGACGCGGCGTTCGAAGTGGCCATCGCGGCGTTGCGCGCGGCCGGTGCGGTGATTGTCGACGCGGCCAATGTGCCGACCGTGGGCAAGACCGATGAGGCCGAGACCGAGGTGCTGTTGTACGAGTTCAAGGACGGGATCAATGCGTATCTCGCGTCGCGCGGGGCGACCACGCGTATGAAGACGCTGGAGGATCTGATCGCGTTCAATCGCGCGAACGCGTCCACCGAGATGCCGTGGTTCGGGCAGGAGCAGTTTGAGAAGGCGCAGGCGAAGGGGAGCCTGACCGACGCGCGCTATCGCGAAGCGTTGGCGCTCTGCCGTCGGCTGTCGCGGGAGGATGGTGTGGATGCGGTGCTGTCGACGCACAACGTCGAAGCCATCATCGCGCCGTCCAACGGCCCGTCGTGGCCCACCGATCTGTTGAACGGCGATCACATCATGGGCGGCAACACCAGCGTGGCGGCGGTGGCGGGTTATCCGAGTGTCACGGTGCCGATGGGCTTTGCGGGTCCCGTGCCGCTGGGGCTGTCGTTCATTGGTGGGGCGTGGAGCGAAGGGCGTCTGATTGCGCTGGCGTATGCGTTTGAGCAGGCCACGAAGGCGCGGCGTGCCCCGACGTTTCTGCCGACGGCCTCATACACGCGTGACGCCGAGGCGGGTAAGTGAGCATGGGGGCGAACGAAGGGGACGCGTTCCGCACGAAGGCGTTGATCGGCTTGGTGATCGCGTTGGGGTTGGCGGTGGCCGGCTGGATCGGGCTGACGTCCGCTACGCAGCGCGGCATTGATCGCCTGGCCGCGATCGACAAAGCGCGCGCGACGTGCGCGATCTCGTGGAACGCGGCGCGGTCGCGGCCGGAGACGTTGATGGTGGATCGCATTCCGCTGGCGGATACGATTGACCCGCGGTCGGAGGGGGCGCTCACGCGCTGCGGTGCCCTGCGCAATCAGGGCACCGAGTCGGAGCTGCCCAAAACGCGCGAGATGAACGGCGAGCCGATGCCGCGGGGGTTGCGGTAGGGGGCTGAATGTCGGGGACGGCTAGCGAGTAGCGCGGTGGGATGGTAATATTATCCGGATAAATATCGGATGTCTGTCCATTTTCCTGCCCGCCCGATGGATCGTAAAGCCCTGACCCGCGCCTACAAGGACGCTCGCCGCCCAATGGGCGTGTACTGCGTGCGCAATCTCCAGACGGGCGAGCTGATCATCGGCCGCTCGGTGGATGTGCAGTCGGTCCTCAATCGCGAGCGGACGTCGCTGCGCTTTGGCGGCCACCCGAATCGACGGTTGCAGCAGGAGTGGACCACGCTCGGCGCGGACGCGTTCCGCTTTGAGGTGCTGGATACGCTCGAGTGGCCTGAGGATGATCCGGCGTTCGATCCGACGGCGGATCTGCTCCAGCTGGAAGCGATGTGGCGCGAGCGGCTGCTGCCGCGCCCGGCGGGGGACGGCGCATGACCGCGCATCGCGTGAGCGCGCATCGCGTGACCGCGTTTCGCGGCCATACGCGACTGGCGTCGGGGCCGCTGCGGGATGTGGCGCGGCGTGTCTGGCGGGCCATCAAGGACGAGGCGCCGATGTCCGACGCGCTCTCGCCGGAGGCGGTGCTGCTGTTCGATGATGCGACCGGTCGCGTGATCGATCTGGAAATGCGTGGCGGCGAGGCCGACATGCTGGCGCACCTTGGGGCCACGTGGCCGACGCACATGGCGTCGCCGACCGACGACGATGGTGGTGACGGCGATGGGGGCGACGCACGTTCGGCGGACGTGTCTCCGCGTGGGCGCGGACGTCCGAAGCTGGGTGTCGTCGCGCGCGAGATCACGTTGCTCCCACGACACTGGGAGTGGCTGGCCACGCAGCCGGGGGGTGCCTCGGTGGCGCTGCGCCGACTGGTGGAAGCGGCACGCCGCACCAATGCCGACGCGGATCGCGCTCAGGCGTCGCGTGATGCGGCCTACAAATTCCTGAACGCGATGGCGGGTGATCTGCCGCAGTTCGAGGAAGTGATTCGCGCGCTGTATCGCGACGATGCGGCCCGGTACCACGAACTCATGGCGGCGTGGCCGGCGGATGTCGGCGCGCATGCGGCGCGGTTGGCCTTTCCGTTGTCGGCCTTGGCGCCGAGCGAATGAGTCGCGGGCGCCGCATGCGGTGTGTGGTCGTGACGGGCTAGCGTTTCACCTCTTTGTAGCCGGCGGGCGGCAGGAACATGTCCGCGGCGACATCACCCCGCGTGATGCTCTTTACCTCGTCGACGACGGTCAGGAGCGTCGTCTGTTTGGGCGTCGAGGACCGCTTGTCGCCCTGTCGATCGGCCTGTTTGCTGGCAGCTTCGGCCGCGCTCTTGAGCGAGCCCATCATGCCGCGCAGGCCGCCGCCGGACTTCTCTTCTTTCTTCGGCTCGGCCTTTTCCTTCGCGGCGTCGGCAGCGGCCGTTGCCCCATCGCCCAGCGTGGCGCTGCGATCGAACGCGAGTCCCGCCGGGACCAACGCCACGTAGGTGTTGGAGCGCAGCGCGATGCCCGGCACTTTGGCGAGTTCTTTGGCGGCCGCTTCAAATCCGTCTTTCATGCGCGGATCGGCGGCCATGGCCCCCTGCAGCCCCTGCACCTGCGCGCGGAACTCGCGGCCCACCTTGGCGGCGTATGCGCGCTGGAATTCACGCATGGCGGCGATCTGCGGCGCGCTGCTGGAGATCCATTCGTCGATGAGAAACACCATGCTGCCGACCGCTTCGGTCTTCTTGCCTTCCGGTGTGACGTCACCTTCCAGGGTGATCGTGACGAAGACGCGCTCGGCATCATAGCCGGCGACCTTCTCGCGCTGTCCGGTGCGGTCGACGGCGACTTTGTACTTCACCGACATCGAGTCGTTGGCCGCGTTGGGATCCTTGGCTTTATCCTTGGCGGCCTGCGCCTTTCCGGAATCAATGGCTTGCCTCGCGGCCGCCGCCATTTCGGCGAGCGTCATCGAGGAGTACGTCTTGTTCTTGTGGTCGATGGACGTGATCCGTCCGGCGTCGGCATCGATAATGGAGCTCGAAGTCGGCGAGTCGGAGCGCATGCGATGGCCCGACACCGACATGGTGGTGGGGATATCGTGCATGCTCCCGCCGCCGAGTTTGGCGGCCATGTTGGCGACGGCCCCGAGGGCGCCCATGAGGCGGACATCGGCGACGCTTTGCACGGTTACCGCTTGCGCGTGCAACACCGTGGGAAGCGACAACGCCGAAAGCGGGACTGCTGTGAGCAGGAGCGCGGTGCGGACGGTAAATCGCATGACAGACCTCGGCATCGTGGAGAGAGAGTCCGCGATGAGGCGCCGCGTTCGGCGCGGACAACGCGGGGTGCCGTTCTCAATCGATCGCGTCCGTCGGCGAACGGCGCGACGCATTCAATCTATTCATTCACAGCATTTCGCGAGGGACGGATGGCGACCACCCGTGGACCGTGCCGGTCGCCATCCGTCCTCGGTTGCACTAGCGCACGATGATCAGGTTGTTCGATCGGAGGACGTCCGGTACGGCGGAGGCGGGATCCGCATCGACCGTCATGGCGCCGTCAATAAACGGGACGCTGGCGACGCAGTAACGCTTTGCCGGTACGGCTACCGACGGCGGCGGAATAATCACGACGCCGCTGCTCCCCGGCTGTTGGGGCGGGGCGGCCGGGTCGGGCGGGCGCACCGCGGCGGGCTCTTGGTAGTACTCGGCGATGAAGCTGGTCGGGCGCAGGGGGTGCGTGAAGGTGTACAGGC
>CALQGY020000012.1 GCA_943330235.2 Candidatus Kuenenia stuttgartensis | reverse complement strand
GCCGCCGTCGGCGACATTGGCACCATCGACGCCCGTATCCGTGGCAGACGCGTCCCCGATATCGGCGTAGCCAAAGCCGGCGTAGCCGAACCCCGCGTAGCCGCCGACCCCCTCCGCCTCATCGGACGCGACCCCAGACGAGGCGGTGCCGCGGGGCACGCCCGCCCTGCGGCCCGAATGTTCGGCCAGCGGCTGCCCAAACTCGACCATATCACCGATTTCGATATGGAAATACTCGACGAACGTGAAATCAGCGACCCACAGCAGTGTGACCAGATCATCCTCGTCGGGCGACGCACTCCGTGCCCGCTGCAGGATGGTCAGCAGTCGCTCAAGTTCGGACGTTTCAAAGCCCGCCTGCAACGTCAGCGATCGCAATCCGTCGCGATGCAGCAACCAGGGCAATCCTTCCGACCCACGCTCCAGATCCTGATAGACGACGCGCGCGTCCCAGAGCAGCGTCGAATCGCTCACATCGAGCTTGATGGTGGGCGTGTGCTCCCACACGGCCACGAAGGCGGCGCGTGTCTGCTCGAGTGCGTTCGCTCGAGTCGGACTGTTCGGCAGATAGAGCTGGATCGCCCGCTGCGCTTTGGCAAACGCACGGAGCGCGTCCTCGACCGCGGAGGCCGCGACGTCTGAGAATTCCGACTCGTACTGCTTGTTCACAGTTCCGGCATCTCGTGCTCGCTGATCGTCGCGACGTCCTTATCGCCGCGACCGCTCACACACAGGAGAATCGGTTCATCAGGACCCCAGCGATCGGCCTCTCGCTCGATCCATGCGATGGCGTGCGCGGTCTCAAGCGCGGGAATGATGCCCTCGAGCCGACTCAGGAGCGCCACGCCCCGCAGCGCTTCCGTGTCCGTCACCGACACATACGTGCCGCGGCCGCTGTCGTGAAGCCACGCGTGCTCCGGCCCGACGCCGGGATAATCGAGCCCCGCCGAAATGGAATGCGCCGGGTGCACCTGCCCGTTGCTGTCCTGCAGCAGATAGCTCAACGCGCCATGCAGCACGCCCGGCGTGCCTTTGGTGATGGAGGCACTGTGGCGATCAGTATCCAGTCCCTCGCCAGCCGCTTCAACGCCGACCAGTTCCACGCCCTCGTCGCCGACAAAGCCCGCGAAAATTCCCATCGCGTTGGAGCCGCCGCCCACACAGGCCACCACGCTTTTCGGCAAGCGGCCCGCGCGCTCCAACAATTGCTCGCGCGCCTCGTGGCCGATCACCGACTGGAACTCGCGTACCATGCGCGGATACGGCGCGGGGCCGACGACGGAACCGATGATGTAGTGGCTGTGATTAACCGTGGTGACCCAATCGCGGATTGCTTCGCTGGTGGCGTCTTTGAGCGTACGCGTGCCGGCGGTCACCGGCACCACCGTGGCGCCCATAAGCCGCATCCGGAAGACGTTCAGCTGCTGGCGTCGCATATCCTCTTCGCCCATGTACACCACGCACTCGAGACCGAATCGCGCGCAGATGGTCGCGGTGGCCACGCCGTGCTGGCCAGCGCCGGTCTCGGCGATGATGCGGCGCTTGCCCATCCGCACCGCCAAGAGCGCCTGACCGACCGTGTTGTTGATCTTGTGCGCGCCCGTGTGGTTGAGATCCTCGCGCTTGAGCCACACCGGCGACCCGACGCGTGCGGAGAATCGCGGCGCGAACGTCATCGCCGTGGGGCGGCCGACGTACTCGCGGAGCAGGAAATCCACCTCCGCCAGAAACGCGGGATCTTGACGCGCGATCGCGAATGCCGACTCCAGTTCGTCGAGCGCGGGAATGAGCGTTTCCGGGACGTATCGACCACCAAACGGGCCGAATCGATCGGACTCTACGGGTGCTACTGCGGTCATGCTCTGGTCCCCGTCGCGGTGATCACCGCGGACACAAAACGTTCAACCAACTCGAGATCTTTTCTACCGGGTGAGATCTCCACACCGGAAGATACGTCAACGACCGATGGCTGGAGCAGCGCGACGGCACGCGTCACGTTCTCGGCGCGCAAACCACCGGCCAATACTAGCTGCAAATCAGGGACCATGCGCCGGAGTTCCCTGACCGAATCAACAAGGCCGACCCAGTCGAGGGCGACCCCTGTTCCGCCGAGGTGACCGATCACCTTGGCATCGAGCACCAGCGCCCCCGCGGCCGTGGCCAACCCGAGCGCACTCTCGGGCAGCGTTGTTCCCTCGACGCGCAAGACCGGCCAGACGGCACGATTTGACCGTCCACACAGTTCGCGCACGACCTCCGGCGACGGATCACCGTGCAGCTGAACGACATCAAGGTCTAAGGACGTTCCAATGGTCAGGATCTCCTCGATCGTCTGCGCACCGAATACCGCGACCCGTGCGACGCCACTCCGTCGCGGACCCAGAACCTCACGAGCACGCTCGACATCGAGGAGTCGAGGTCCCCCAGCAAGGATCGCACCGAGAAATGCCGCCCCCGACCGCTCGGCATAAGCGGCATCGCTCGCGGAGGTTAAGCCGCAGATTTTTACGCGAGTGGCGACAGGTCCGTGGTCCGCGGTCATGGCCGTCGGCCCGTCAGAGCGACGGCCATCACACCCGTCGCTCGCGCCGTGTTACGGACGCCAGCGCCGCCACGGCTTCCGCGGGATTCGCCGCGGCCGATATGGCGGAACCGACGAGGATCGCGTCCGCCCCGGCTTCCGCCGCCGGATACACATCGGCGACCTGCTGCATGCCGCTCTCCGCCACGGCGATGCACTCGGCAGGTATCGATCGGATAACGCGCGGCGCGGTGGCGGGGTCGATGATGAGCGTCTCGAGGTTCCGGTTGTTCACGCCGATGACCGTCGCCCCGGCACCAATCGCGCGCTCCAGCTCACCCTCATCGCGAATTTCCACGAGGAGCGCGAGACCAATCTCGCGCGCATCGTCGATCAGACGCCGCAGCTGCTCGTGGGACAGCGCCCGCACGATCAGCAGCGCGGCCGAGGCCCCGGCGGCGCGGGCCTCCCACAGCTGGACGGGTGCCACAATGAAATCCTTCCGGATCACCGGGACCGCGACGCGCGCCGACGCGGCCGCCAAATCCTCCAGCGAGCCCCCAAAGCGAGTGGGCTCCGTCAGCACCGAGATCGCGGCCGCGCCACCGACGACATAGCGCGCGGCCTGATCGGCGGCGTTCAGCCCCGCGGCGATACTGCCCTTGGATGGCGACGCGCGCTTCACTTCGGCGATCACCTGCACGGTGGCGGCGCGGAGCGCCGATGCGAATGGTCGAGCCGGCGCTTGGTCGCGCGCCATCGCCTGCACCTCAGCGAGCTGGGCGAGCGATGCCTCGGCGCGTACGACCGACGCCCGCGTCAACTCACCCAGCGTCCCGACCGGAGGCGTCCAATCGGCTGCAGAAGAAAATCCTTGCACTTCGGCCTGTATTCGGTTAGCGTGGATTCGGCGCCTTTTCGGTCCCGAGACTCGGGATTTATCGGAATTTGCGTCGACGGTCAAAGCGCAGACCCCCATAGGAGGCGCCATGGCGCTCACCAAGCGGCAGCGAGAAATCCTTTCGTACTTGTCGGAATATCAGGAAGCGAACGGCTACGCGCCAAGCTTCGAGGAAATCGCGTTGCAGTTCAACTATAACTCGCTGGCAACGGTTCACGAGCACCTCACGAATCTCGAGCGCAAAGGCTACATCAAGCGCTCGTACAACGAGAGCCGTGCCATCGAAATCCTCCCGTCCGAGATGTACCAGCGCGCGGTCGAGCTGCCGCTCCTCGGAACGGTCGCCGCGGGTGCGCCCATCGAGGCGCTGCACTCCGGCGAGACCATGTCCGTCCCCGACAGCTTCCTGCGCAAGTCAGGCAGCCACTACGTCCTGCGCGTGCGCGGCGACTCAATGAAAGAGGACCAGATCAGCGACGGCGATTTCGTCGTGGTCAATGATCGTCAGGCCGCGGACAACGGCGAGACCGTCATCGCCCTGTTGGATGGCGCCGCCGCGACGGTCAAGCGGTACTATCGCGAGCGCGACGGCCGCATTCGACTGCAGCCGGCCAACGAAACGCTCTCCCCCCTGTTCGTCCACGAGGATGATGTGCGCATCCAGGGTATCGTGGTCGGGGTGCTCCGCCGCTACTAGGTCAGCACCGGGTGACGGCGCCGCGGTGCCGTTACCCGGTCTTCACCGCGGCCTTCGAGGCCACACGCAACCGCTCAAGCGCCTCGTAACCAGCACCGTCGCGTAACCCAGCGCTGGCACGCGCCACCGCCGACGCGTAGTCAGACTCGTGGCCGGCGACGTACAGTGCCGCGGCGGCATTTAATACCACCGCCGCGCGCGCAGCCGGCGAGCCGAGTCCCCGGAGCACCGACTCCACTAACGCCGCGTTCTCCGACGGATCCCCGCCGCGTAAGTCGGCGGCATCAATACCATCAATTGCCGCCACACCGGGGTCGATTGACCAACGGGTCAGGACGCCGTCGGCCACTTCCACCACGTCCGTCCGTCCAAGCGGGGAGACTTCATCCAGCCCCGGCGCGCCGTGGACGACGAGCGCGCGCCGGGTCCCGAGTGACGCGAGCGCTTCCGCCAGCAACGTGAGCCGCTCCGGCTCCGCAACACCCACCACCTGGCGACCTGCACGGGCCGGATTCGCCAGCGGGCCGACGATGTTCATGACGGTGGGGATGCCCAGCTCACGTCGAACGGGCCCGACATGCCGCAACGCCGGGTGCATCAGCGGCGCGAACATGAACACGATCCCGGCGCGGTCGAGCGTGCGTGCCATGGCGGCCGGTGACATTTCAATGACGACCCCGAGCGCTTCCAACACATCCGCGCTCCCGGAACGCGACGTGAACGACCGGTTACCGTGCTTCGCGACGCGAACCCCAAGGCCGGCGGCGAGCAACGCCGCTGCCGTCGAGATATTGAAGGTCGTGAGGGAACCGCCACCGGTTCCGCACGTATCGACCAGATCCTCTGGCGCGGTGGTCGGCAGCACGATCATGGCGCTACGCAGCGCTTCAACCACGCCAGCCACTTCCGCCGAGGTCTCGCCTTTGACCCGGAGCGCCATCAGCAACGCAGCGACTTGAGCCGGGGTGCCTTCCCCGCGCATAATCACGTCGAAGGCGCGCGTCAGCGACGGTCCGTCCAGCGATTCATGCCCGGCCAGCCGCCGGATGGCCTGCTGCAGCGCGTCAGCGGGCATCGATGATCTCGAGCAAGCGCCGAGACAGCTCGTGGCGCGATGCGATTAGGGAGATCACCAGCCCAAGCAACCGCACGCGCTCCACATCTTCGTCGTCGTACACGCCACGCTGGGCGCGATTGGTCAGATTGAGCACGCCAACCAACTGATCATGATAGATCAGCGGGAAGCTGATGAAGCTACCGGTGGTGAAGTACTGATCCCGCAGCAGCGGGTGCTGCGACGCGTCCCGCACGTCTTGCACCAGCAACGGCTCACGCGACGCCGCTACGCGCCCTGCCACACCTTCGCCGATGCGGATGCGCATCCCCTCGACGATGTTCGGCGCGATGCCGCGCGCGGCGGCGAGATACAGGAACTCGGGCTCCGGCGCGAGCAGCATCAGCGAACACCGCTGCGCTTGCATGTCATCACCGACCATCGCCAGGAGGCCGTCCACCAATTCGCGGGCCTGCGTCGTGCCCGCATCCAAGGTCAGCAAGCGATCCAGCAGATAGAGCGTCCGCGTCCGTTGACGAAGCGCCTCGCTGCGGCGATGCAGCTCGATGTGCGTCTGTTCCAGCTGGCCGACCGCGGTCGCCAGTTGCTGATCGGCCACTTCGGCGCGGCGCGCCGCACGACGGACTTCTTCGGCGGCGCGGGCCGCTTCGGCTTGTAGCGCGACGGCCTCTGCCGCCCCTAACGTGCCTGGTTCCTGCGGCGTCGTCCGCGCTTCGCCAAGGGCGGATTCCATCAGGCGCAGCTTCCGCACATACTCGCCGTGCACCCGCTGCGTCACGTCTTCGAGTGTCCGGACGGCTTCTTGGCGCGCGTCTCGCTCGGCCAAACGCCCGTACGCCAGCTCGAAGAGAGCCATGGCCGGTGCGAGGCGCTCGGTCGTACGGGTGCCGAAGATCTTCCGCGGCTCGTACAGCGCGGCGACCGCCGACAGCTCGCCTTCCACACGCAGGCCGTACAGCGACAGCATCCCCCCGTCCAGACCGGAGCCGAATCCGAACAGGCGCGCGTAGTCGGCCGACTTGTCCACCACGTCCACGAACTGACTGCCCGCCACCACCTTGCCGCGGAGTGCCGCCGGTAAGTGATCAAACGTCGTTTCGAGTGACGAACGGTCGATCTGCGCCCCGTTCGGCGACAGCCGCTGTCGCAGCATGTCACGGCGGGCGTCGTAGTGGACGAGCGCGACGTAGGCCCCGCGATCGAGCTCGGCGACGCCCTCGCCGAGGGCGATGAGGGCGCCGTCAAGGTCGGCGGTAGCGCCGAGCGCGTGCGCGAGTGAGGCGAGTGAGCGTGGAGGCATGGACGCAAGGAGAAAACAGCGATCGGCCCACGGGCGCAATAGGGGACATGCATCATATCGGTTGAAGCGGGGGCCCGGCGGACGTACCTTCCTCCGCTTCATGGACCCCCAGGCGATTCTGCTCGTGACCCAATACGACGGCGGGCAGTTCGCCGGCTGGCAGCGACAGCCCGACGAGCGCACCGTCCAGGGCGAGATGGAGCGCGTCCTGCAGCGGCTCTGCGACCAGCCGACCCCGGTGGTCGGCGCCGGCCGGACGGACGCCGGCGTGCACGCGCACGCGCAGGGCGTGGGCGTGCGGGTGTCTGCGCGCTGGACGCCCAAGTCGCTCGAGCGGGCCGTCAATGCCCTGCTCCCCCGCGATATCTGGGTCCGCTCGTCGCACCTCATGGCCCCCGAATTCCATCCCCGCCGGAGCGCAATCGCGCGCCGATACCGCTATCTTGTGGGCACCGACCCGTCCGTTCGCTCGCCGTTTCGAAACCGCTACGAGTGGGCGATGGTTCGGCCGTTGGATGCGGATTCCCTCGCACGGGAAGCAGCCGACCTGTTGGGAGAGCACGAGTTCCGCGCGTTCGCTGTAGCACATACGGCGCCGATCGACGACCACCACCGGTGCGTGATTCATCATGCTGCGTGGACGGAGCGCGACGGCGGCTGGGTGTTCGAGATCGCTGCCAACCGGTTTCTCCATCACATGGTGCGTTTTCTTGTCGGAACGATGGTGGATGTAGCGCAAGGCCGACGGCCTCGAGGCACAATCGCGCGGTTGCTGTCCGTCTCCCACAATCGGGAGACGGCCGCACCGGCGCCGGCCTGCGGACTGTCCCTTCACCAAGTGGTCTATCCGTCGGAGCTCTACCTCCAACCCGACGCACCATGATGGTGAACCGTACCTTGGCACGGCGGATGTTCGCCTCCGATGCTTCATCATGTCGCGTTCTCTCGGTTCGGTGAATTCCGTGTCCCGCTTGACGGCGCTTCTCGGATCGGCGCTCCTGGCCATAGGGTGTCAGGGCACCACGCCCGACCAGTCGGCCGCACAGACACGCACCCCGCCGCCCTCGGTCCCGGGCCCAGTGCCCGCGCAGTCCATCGCCGCGTCGCGCCGGACCGCGATTACATCCGCCGTTGAGCGCGTCGCTCCAGCCGTGGTTACGGTGCAGACCGAGACCGTCGAGCGCGTGCCGGCGGATTATTTCGAGTACTTCATGGGCGGGCGGTCCGGCGAGCGACGCAGCGCGGGCATCGGCTCAGGGTTCATCATTCGGGCGGACGGCGTCATCGTCACGAACGCCCACGTGATCGGCGGCGCCACGAAGGTCTCCGTCGCTATGCGCGACGGCACCACCTACGACGCCAAGGTGGTCGGCGTGGATGAGACCAACGACCTCGCCGTCGTGAAGATCGCGGCCACCAAGCTGTCGATTGCGACGCTCGGGACATCGTCCGACTTGGTGGTCGGCGAATGGACCATCGCACTCGGTAACCCGTTTGGGTTTGTCCTCGGCAACAGTGAGCCGAGCGTGTCGGTGGGCGTGGTGAGCGCCGTGGGCCGAAATCTGGCGGGGCGCGGTGAGGGCGGCGGCGTCTACGTCGACATGATTCAGACCGATGCCGCCATCAATCCTGGCAACTCGGGCGGCCCACTCGTGAACGCGATGGGCGAAGTCATCGGCGTGAATAGCTCCATCTATTCACCCACCGGAGGTTCGGTGGGCTTGGGGTTCGCCATTCCCATCGACCGAACGAAGCGGATCGTCGAAGACTTGCTCGTGCATGGTAGCGTCCGTCAACCGTGGGTCGGGCTCCGACTGCAGGCGCTGCAGGCCGAGAATGCGCGACAGGCGGCGGCGTCCGGCGCGATCGTCGGGCGCGTGGTCCCCGGTTCGCCGGCGGATCGCGCGGGTATTCGTGCCGGTGATGAGATCGTGCGGGCTGGCACGCGCGTCGTCCGAAATGCCTTCGACTGGGAAGCGCGCCTGCTCGACATTCGCGTTGGGGAGTCGGTGCCACTCGCACTTCGGCGCAATGGCCGCGAGGTCTCGGTCACCGTGACGGTCGCCGACGCCCCCGAGGTCAACGCGCCCAAGGTGACCGTGTTGAGTGATCTGCAACTGATCACGCTGACCGATGCCATCCGACAGGAGCGCGGCATCGCCTCGTCGACCGGCGCGCTGGTGTACAAAGTGTCCGAGCGGATCAGCGATCAGATCGGACTCCAATCGGGTGACGTGATCGTGCAGGTCGGGCGATCGCGCATCGGCAGTGCCGAGGCGGCATCGACCGCTATCGATCGCGAAGGTGGTCGTGGCCCGATCGTGCTGGTGTTCGAACGTGGTCGCCAACTGCTGCAAACGTCATTCTCCCTGCGCTGACTCAGCGCCCCCGCCCCGCTTTCGCCACTCCCGTGACCGACTCCGATCACTCGACATACACCTCGCCGCTCGCGGAACGCTATGCGTCTCGCGCCATGCTCACCCTCTGGGGGCCGTCCACCCGCTACGGCCTCTGGCGCCGTTTGTGGTTGGCGCTCGCCGAGTCGCAGCAGGCGCTGGGGATCGATATCCCTGACGCCGCCATCGCTGACATGCGCGCGCATCTCGACGACATCGATTTCGCCGCCGTGGCGGTATACGAACGCCGATTCCGGCACGACGTCATGGCGCACGTGCATGCGTTCGGCGATGCGGCCCCCGAGGCGCGCAAGTTTATTCATCTTGGCGCCACGAGTTGTTTCGTCACGGACAACGCCGAGCTGATTCTCATGCGGCGTGGCCTCTCGCTCTTGCACGAGAAGCTGATAGATGCGTTGGCCGCGCTTGATGCGTTCGCCCGCGCGTGGAAGGATCTCCCCGCGCTGGGCTACACGCACTTGCAGCCTGCGCAGCTGACGACGGTGGGCAAGCGGGCGACGCTGTGGATGCAGGATATCCTGCTCGATCTCGAAGACCTCGACACGCGCATTGCCAACCTCCCCTTCCGCGGTGTGAAGGGCACGACGGGGACGCAGGCTAGCTTCCTGACGCTGTTCGGCGGGGATCACGCGCGCGTCCGCGAACTGGATCGACGCGTCACGGCCAGCATGGGCTTCACGGCGTCCATCCCCGTGTCCGGGCAGACGTACACGCGCAAGGTCGACGCACAGGTCCTTGGTGTGGTCGCCGGCATCGCCGCGACCGCTTCAAAGTTCTCGGGTGACATCCGCATGTTGCAGGCGTTCGGCGAAATCGAGGAGCCCTTCGAATCGCAGCAGATCGGCTCGTCGGCCATGGCCTACAAGCGCAATCCGATGCGCTCGGAGCGCATCGCCTCGCTCGCGCGTTTCGTGCTGTCACTCGAGCCGAACGCGAATCAGACGCACGCGGTGCAATATTTCGAGCGGACGCTCGACGACTCAGCCAACCGTCGTCTGGTGATTCCGGAATCGTTCCTGGCCACCGACGCACTCCTCGTGCTGATGCAGAACATTGTGCGCGGCCTTGAAGTGCATCCGGCGCGCATCGGACGCCGCGTGGCGGACGAGCTGCCGTTCATGGCCACCGAAGAGCTGATCGTCCGCTTCGTGCAGGCTGGCGGTGATCGACAGGAAGCGCACGAATTGATTCGCGGGCACAGTATTGCGGCAGCCCGCGCCGTGAAGGATGGCGCCGCGCACAACGACATGTTCGAGCGCCTCGCCGCTGATCCGGCCTTCGGGATACCGCTGGACGATCTGCGCGCGGCCGCCGAGCCGAGCCGGTTTGTCGGACGTGCCCCGGAGCAGGTCGTGGAGTTCTGCGACGAAGTGGTCGCCCCATGGTTGGCGCGTGATCGTGCCGTGGTGGACGTCGAAGAGGTGCGCGTATGAGTCACGCCATCACGACAACCAACCTGCCGCTGCCGCTGGTTCGGCGCGGCAAGGTACGCGACGTCTACGCGGTAGATGCCGACCGACTGTTGCTGGTGACGACCGACCGCATCAGTGCGTTCGATGTGGTGATGCACGAGGCGATCCCGTATAAGGGCGCCGTTTTGACGCAGCTGACCGCGTGGTGGCTGGGGCAACTGGGTGAGCGCATTGCCCATCACCTGATCACGGCAGACACCGAAGAGATTCTCGCGGCGGTGCCGGCCCTGCTGCCGCATCGGGCGGAAATTGCCGGCCGGTCGATGCTGTGCGTCGCGGCCGACGTCGTACCGGTCGAGTGCGTGATTCGCGGGTACATCACGGGGTCGGCGTGGAAGGAGTACCGACAGGACGGCACCCTGGCCGGCGAATCACTGGCGGTGGGGCTGCGCGAGAGCGACCGACTGGATCCGCCCATTTTCAGCCCGGCGACGAAGGCGGAGACCGGTCACGACGAGAACATCACCATCACGCAGGTGATTGAGACGGTAGGTGCCGACACGGCCGCGACGCTCGAACGTCTGGCGCGATTGGTCTATGAGTTCGGTCGAGCCATGGCGGAGCCGCGCGGCATCATTGTGGCGGACACGAAGTTTGAATTCGGGTGGCGTGACGGGCAGTTACTCTTGATCGACGAAGTGCTGACCCCGGACAGTTCGCGTTTCTGGCCGGCCGACCAGTATGAGCCGGGGCGCGGTCAGCAGAGTTTCGATAAACAGCCGTTGCGGGACTGGCTCGACGTCGAGCGGTACGCGGGTCGCTGGAATGGCGATGCGCCCCCGCCGACGCTACCATCGGAAGTGATTCAGGCCACCAGCCTGCGCTATCGCGATGCGTATCACCGACTCACCGGCGCGCCGCTCGATCTCGCGCGACTCGGTCTTCCGGAGGATGAAGCGTAATGTTCGCTCGCGAAGGATACCCGTTCATCGTTGGTGCGGCCGCGCTGGCGGCGGCTATGTTCGCTGCGGCGCTCCGGCTCCGGTCCTGGCCGCTCTGGCTGGTGGCGTTTCTCCTGACCGTGATCGCGCTCTGGGTCGCGTGGTTCTTCCGCAATCCGGATCGCCCCGGCGAACGCGGTGCTGGCATCGTCATCTCGCCGGCCGATGGACGCGTGGTGCTCATCACCCCCATCGACGAGCCGACGTTCGTTCATGGACCGACGATGCGCGTCTCGATTTTCATGAACGTCTTCGACGTGCACGTGAACCGGTATCCGGTCAACGGCGTCGTGCAACATGTCGTTCACAAGGCCGGCAAGTTTCTCAATGCCGTCACGGAAGCGTCTAGCGCTGAAAATGAACAAGCGTCGGTCGGCATCGTGAGCGGCCCGCACCGTATTCTCATGCGGCAGATCGCCGGATTGATCGCGCGCCGCATCATTACAGACTCGGCGGTCGGCGACACCGCCGCGCAGGGCGCGCGCATGGGACTGATCCGCTTCGGATCGCGGGTCGATGTGTTTCTGCCGCCAACCTCCACGCTGCACGTGGCGGTCGGTCAGCGGACGCAGGCTGGGGTGACGGTGATCGCGCACTTGCCGACCGCATGAGCGCTGACGTGCAGGAACGCGGACGTCGCGTGCGGCCACGCGTCGCGATCGCGCTGCCCAATGGGTTCACGTTGGCGAATCTCTTCTTCGGGATATTCGCCATCGTGGCCGCGTCGCGCGGCGAATTCGAGGCCGCGGCGCGCTACATCGTCTTCGGCGCCATCGCGGATACGCTCGATGGGCGCATCGCGCGGGCGACCCATTCGGGCACGCGCTTCGGCGAAGAGCTCGATTCGCTCGTGGACGCGATTTCATTCGGGACCGCGCCGGCGCTGATCATGTACTTCGCCGTCTTCAAGGATGCCCGCTGGGAGTGGATCTTCTGCTTCTTTTTCACGGCCTGCGCCGTGATGCGTCTGGCGCGCTTCAACGTCGAGCAAGCCGGACGGAAGACGACCCACTTCGCCGGACTACCGAGCCCCGCGGCCGGAATGACGCTGGCGACCTATTACTGGTTCAGCCAGACATCGCTGTACACCAACACCATCATCGAAGACTTGCCGTGGCATCAGATGCTGCGTTGGGTGATGCTGGGACTTGGCATGCTGATGATCAGTAATGTGCAGTACGCCAAGGTGCCCACCGTTGGCTTCCGCACCGTGAAGGGACTGCTCGGACTCGTGCTCGTCGTCGGCACCATGATTGGCGTCATCTTCCTGCCGAAACAGTTCTTCTTCCCAGCGCTCATGGCCTACGTCCTGTATGGCATCGGCCGGACCGCGTTTCTGGGTCTGCTGGACCGTTTGCCCAACGGACGCGACGACCTGCAGGCCGCGGTCATCGAAGAAGACGAGGTCGCACCGCTCGCGCGCCGGCGCCGTCGCCGTCGCAATACCCCACGATCCAATCCCGGCTCCTCCGAGAGCCGCGAGGACCATTCGGCATGACCCGTTATCGTCTCTCCATCCACATCGTTCCGCGTCGCGGAATTCTCGATCCTCAAGGGAAGGCGGTGGCGGATGCCTTGCATTCGCTCGGATTCCCCCAAGTCGGTGATGTGCGGGTCGGCCGCTATCTCGTCGTGGAAACCGATGCGGATTCCATCGAGGCCGCACGTGCCGCCGCGAAAGCGATGTGCGAGAAGCTGCTCGCCAATCCCGTCACGGAAGATTTCGAGATTGCGGCGGTGGAGCAGTCGTGAAGGCCGGCATCGTCCGTTTCCCGGGTTCGAACTGCGACGAAGACGCGCTCCGCGCCGTCGCTGATGTGTTAGGGCAAGAGGCCGTATACTGCTGGCACAAAGATCACGACCTGCAGGGCGTCGATCTGGTGATCCTCCCCGGGGGATTCAGCTACGGCGACTATCTCCGCCCCGGCGCGATTGCGCGCTTCAGTCCGATCATGCAGGAAGTGGTCGCGTTCGCGCAGCGCGGCGGACCCGTGCTCGCGATCTGCAACGGCTTTCAGATTGCCTGTGAGGCCGGGCTGCTCCCCGGCGCGTTGCTGCGGAACGACCATCTGCACTTCATCAGTGCGCCGACCGACCTGCGCGTTGAGTCGATCGCCACGCGGTTCACCTCCGAGTATCACATCGGCCAGGTGATTCGCATGCCCATCGCACACGGCGACGGCCGCTACACCGTCGACGCCGATACGCTGGCGCGTCTTGAGGGCGAAGGCCAGGTGGTCTTCCGCTACGTCACGCCCGATGGACAGGCGACGGCCGACGGTAATCCGAACGGATCGATGCGCAATATCGCCGGCATCGTCAACTCCGCCGGCAATGTCCTGGGCATGATGCCACATCCGGAGCGGGCGATGGAATCGGCGTTAGGGTCCACCGATGGCCTTCCACTCTTCCGCTCCATTCTCGAATCGTTGACGGCGGGGGCCGGCGCATGAGCCACGTGCAATCGAGGCCGGGCGATCCGGTCATCACACCGGCACTGGTGGCGGAACACGGCATCACGCCGTTCGAATACGAGCGATTGTTGGCGATGTTGGGCCGCGAGCCGACGTTCACCGAGCTCGGTGTGGTCAGCGCGCTCTGGAGCGAGCATTGCTCGTACAAGCACTCGCGCCCCATGCTCAAGAATCTCCCCACCAAGGCGCCGTGGGTGCTGCAAGGGCCGGGTGAGAACGCCGGTGTGATTTCCGTTGGGGACGGCCTCGCCGTCGCGTTCAAAATCGAGTCACACAATCATCCGTCCGCTGTCGAGCCGTATCAGGGCGCGGCGACCGGCGTCGGTGGCATCCTGCGCGATGTCTTCACGATGGGCGCGCGCCCGATCGCCTTGCTCAACTCGTTGCGCTTCGGTCCGCTCACGTCGAGTCGCGTGCGTTGGCTCTTCGCCGGCGTGGTCAAAGGCATTGGCGACTACGGCAACTGCATCGGCGTCCCGACGGTGGGCGGCGAGGTCGTTTTCGATCCGTCGTACGAGGGGAACCCGCTCGTCAACGCGATGTGCGTCGGCCTGATGCGTGAAGATGAGCTCATGCGCGCCGTCGCCTCCGGAGTGGGCAACCCGATCATGGCCGTCGGGGCGCGAACCGGTCGCGATGGTATTCACGGCGCCTCGTTCGCCTCAGAAGATCTCTCGGCGGAAAGCGAAGCCAAGCGCCCCATGGTGCAGGTCGGCGATCCGTTCACCGAGAAGTTGTTGCTTGAAGCGTCGCTCGAGTTGATTCGCAGCGGCCACATCGTCGCCATTCAGGATATGGGGGCGGCTGGTCTGACCTCGTCGTCCGCCGAGATGGCGGAGCGTGGTGATGTCGGCGTCACCATCGACGTCACGAAGGTGCCCGTCCGCGAGGAAGGGATGACGCCGTATGAAATCCTGCTCTCGGAGTCGCAGGAGCGCATGCTCGTCGTCGCCATCAAGGGGCACGAAGACGAGGTGCGCGCGATCCTCTCGCGTTGGGATCTGGAAGCCGCAGTCATCGGCGAAGTCATCGCCGAGCCCGTGTATCGCGTCACCGAAGGCGACCGGGTGGTGGCGGAGTTCCCGGGTTCGCGTCTCGTGACCGAGTGCCCGCAGTACACGCTTGAAGGTCGCGAGAGCGACGTGCTGAAAGCGGCGCGCGCGAAAGACGCCGGACTCGTGACGCCGCTTGACGACGAGCGCGATCACAGCTGGACACTCGAGAAACTGTTGGCCTCGCCGACCATCGCGAGCAAGGCCTGGGTCTGGCGTCAGTACGATTCGACCGTGCGCACCAGCACGGTGCGCGGGCCGGGCAGCGATGCCGCCGTGGTGCGCCTGCGTGGCACCGACAAGGCGCTCGCGCTCTGCATTGACGGCAATGGCCGCCACGTGGCCCTGTCGCCGCGCAATGGCGGTCGTGCGGCCGTCTGCGAGGCCGCGCGCAACGTGGCCTGCACCGGCGCGCGTCCTCGGGCGATAACGAACAATCTCAACTTCGGGAATCCCAAGAAGCCCGAGGTGTACTTCCAGTTGAGCGAGGCCATCGCCGGCATGGGCGAGGCCTGCACGGTGCTGGAAACACCGGTCACGGGTGGCAACGTCTCGCTCTACAACGAAAATCCGCACGGGGCCATTCACCCGACACCGACCATCGGCATGGTCGGCGTGATCGAATCGTTGGCGCACGTGACCCCGTCCACGTTCCAGCACGTGGGTGATCAGATCGTGCTCTTTGGCGAGCCCACGGCCGAGTTGGGAGGCAGCGAATACCTGCTCGCCATTCACGGCCTCACCATCGGCGAGCCGCCGGTGTGCGATCCGGCGCGTGAGCGTCGGCTGATCGACGCCGTGCTCGAGTCCATCACCACCGGACTGGTTCGCTCGGCGCATGATTGCAGCGACGGCGGCCTTGCCGTCACGCTCGCGGAAAGCGCGATGTCAGATCGCGAGCACCAGTTCGGCTTTGACGTCGATCTGTCCGCGTGGGCCACGCTGCCCCATCGGGCGCTGCTGTTCGGTGAAGCGCACGGGCGTGTGGTGTTGTCCACCACGCAGGCCGAGTCCGTCATCGCCGTCGCCGCCAAGCACGGCGTGCCGGCGCGTGTGATCGGGACCGTCACGACCGCGGAGCACGGCGCGCTCTTCACCATGTCCGACGATTCATTCCGTGCACCGATCGCGTGGCTGGCCCGCGCGTTTCATGAAGCGATTCCGACGGCGATGGATGGCGAGGCGCCCGCAGAACATGCGGTGGCCGCCTCTCACGTGCCGCTTACCGACTGACCTGGAGTTTTGGCATGTGTGGCATCTTCGGCGTGTACGGCCATCGCGATGCGGCGGCGCTCACCCAACTCGGATTGTACTCCCTGCAACATCGGGGACAGGAATCGGCAGGCATCGTGGCTGTCGACGAAGGCGGCCGCGCGCGCGTCAGTCGCGCGATGGGCTTGGTTTCGGAGGGCTTTGAAGAAGCCGAGATGATGGAGCTCAAGGGCCCCATCGCCATCGGGCACACGCGCTACAGCACGGCCGGCGCGTCCGCGATTGAAAACGCACAACCCATTTTGGCCCGTGTGCGGCACGGACACATCGCCCTCGCCCACAACGGCAACCTCACCAACGCGGTCGAACTCCGACGCGCGCTCGAGGACGGCGGCGCCATCTTCTCGTCCACGATGGACTCCGAAGTCATCGTGCACCGGATCGCCCGCGCTCAAGCGAAGTCCCCGGAAGCGCGTGTCGCCGAGGCGCTTGAGGGCGTGGAGGGAGCGTATTGCCTCATGGTGGTGCTCGACGAGACCGTCGTGGTCGCGCGCGATCCGCACGGTTGGCGCCCGTTGGTCGTGGGGAAGTTGGGGGACGGGTTCGTCTTTGCGTCCGAGACCTGCGCGCTCGATATCGTCGGCGCCACGTTGGAGCGCGAGATTCTTCCCGGCGAGATCGTCGCCATTGACGAGCACGGGCTCCGCTCCATCAAGGGCACGGAGGGCGCGCCGGTGCATCGGTGCGTGTTCGAACACGTGTACTTCGCGCGACCTGACAGTAAGGTGTTCGGCGGATCGGTCGATCATTCGCGTCGCGCCCTGGGACGGCAGCTGGCGAAGGAATGTCCGTCACCCGGTGCGGACATCGTGTTCGCGGTACCCGACTCCTCCAACTCCGCCGCACTCGGCTACGCTGCCCAGTCCGGGATCCCGTACGAACTGGCACTCATCCGGAACCACTACATCGGTCGGACGTTCATTCAACCGACGCAAGCCGGTCGTGATGCGAAGGTGAAAGTGAAGTACAACCCGGTCCGCGAGTTGCTGGAAGGCAAGAGCGTGGTGATGGTGGATGACTCGATCGTGCGCGGCACCACCACGCGAGGGTTAGTCTCGCTGGTGCGGGCGGCAGGTGCGCGCGAGGTGCACATGCGCGTGAGCAGCGCGCCCATCATCAGCTCCTGCTACTACGGCATTGACACGCCACGCCGCGAGGAACTGATCGCGGCGCAGATGACACACGACGAACTCGTGCGCCATCTGGGAGTCGACTCCTTGGGGTACCTCTCGCTCGACGGCATGCTGGCGGCGATGCCCGAGGGGCCGGATGGATATTGCCACGCCTGTTTCTCGGGTCGGTACCCGACGGCGATTCCGCTGGAGCCGGAGTTGTTGCGTGCGGGTGGTGGTCCCCGCTAAAACGCTCGAATGCCCTGACTTTTCAATTTTTCGGAGAGTTCCTGATGACGCGTTCCGTGTACTCCTTTGGCGATGGTAAGGCTGACGGTACGCGTGACATGAAGACCATCCTCGGCGGGAAGGGTGCCAATCTCGCCGAGATGGTGAACTTGGGAGTGCCCGTTCCGCCGGGATTCACAATTGCGGCGGATCTCTGCGTGGGCTACCTCGCGCAGCAGGAGATTCCGCCGCAGCTGCGGGACGACGTCGCGGCGGCGCTGGCGCAGCTCGAGCGGACCAGTGGCAAGCGGTTCGGTGATCCGGCCAATCCGCTGCTGGTCTCGGTGCGGTCGGGAGCCGCGGTCTCCATGCCCGGCATGATGGAGACCATTCTCAACCTCGGTCTGAACGACGACACCGTCGAAGGGCTCGCCGTCGCGAGCGGGAACCCACGTTTCGCCTTCGACTCGTATCGGCGATTCTTGCAGATGTACGCCGATGTGGTGCTCGACGTCTCGGCGTCACGCTTCGAGCAATTGCTCAGCGTCAAACGCATGGCCAACGGCGTTACAACCGATGCCGAGCTCAGCGCCGAAGCGCTTCGCGCCTTGGTCCACGAATACAAGCAGTTGATCCGCATGTCCACAGGGCATGAGTTCCCGATGGATCCTCGCGTCCAATTGTGGGGCGCCATCGAAGCCGTGTGGCGGTCATGGACGCTCAAGAAGGCGGTTGACTATCGACGGGTCAACGGGATCTCCCACACGCTCGGTACTGCCGTCAACATCGTCTCGATGGTCTTCGGGAACATGGGTGATGATTCGGGGACAGGCGTTGCCTTCACCCGCGATCCCTCCACGGGCGAACGACGATTCTACGGGGAATTCCTCGTCAACGCGCAGGGCGAGGATGTGGTCGCCGGCATTCGCACCCCGTTGCATATCGATCAGATGGCGCAGCATCTACCGGGCGCGTACCGGCAGCTGCTCGAGACGCAGCTCGTGCTCGAACGCCATTTCCGTGACATGCAGGACATCGAATTCACGGTCGAGCGCGGTACGCTGTATCTCTTGCAGACGCGCACCGGAAAGCGAACGACGCCCGCCGCGCTGCGGATCGCCACGGAGATGGTCGATGAAGGGCTCATCACCCGACACGAAGCGGTGCGCCGTGTCCAACCCAACCAACTGGATCAGTTGCTGCATCGGGTGATCAGTGCCACGGTGCGCGCTACGCCGATTGCCGTCGGACTGCCGGCAAGTCCGGGCGCCGCCAGCGGCGTCGCCGTGTTTGATCCGGACGCGGCGGAGCAACGTGCGGCACAGGGTGAACCGGTCATTCTCGTGCGCGAGGAAACGACGCCTGAAGATTTTCACGGCATCGTGGCGGCCCGTGCGGTGCTCACCGCCCGCGGCGGTATGACCTCGCACGCCGCGGTGGTCGCACGCGGTATGGGGAAGTGCGCGATCGTCGGCTGCTCGACCGTCGAGATTTCGCATGAGCATCGACACATGAAAGTCGGCGACGTCATCGTCCAGGAAGGGGATTTCATCACGCTGGATGGCGCCACCGGTCGCGTATTCCTCGGTGATCTACCCATGGTGCCCAGCGAGGTGATGCGCGTCAACAGCGGCACACTGTCCGCCAGCGAGGCGCCCGTCTATCAGGCATTTTCGCGCGTGATGGAATGGGCGGATGCCGAGCGGCGCCTCAGAGTTCGTGCGAACGCAGATACGCCGCGCGATGCACGCGTTGCCCGCAACTTCGGCGCGGAAGGGATCGGACTCTGTCGCACCGAACACATGTTCTTCGAAGGCGATCGCATCACCGCTATGCGCGAGATGATCGTCGCACGCGATGAAAGCGGACGGCGACGGGCGCTCGAGAAGTTGCTGCCCATGCAACGCGCGGACTTCGAAGGCATCTTCGAAGCGATGGATGGATATCCCGTTACCATCCGGCTGCTCGATCCCCCGCTGCACGAATTCCTGCCGCACGACGGCAAGGAATCCGTCATACTCGCGCAGACACTGGGCATCGCCCGGACTGAACTCGCGCGCATCGTATCGACGTTACGCGAATCCAATCCCATGCTCGGCCATCGTGGCTGCCGACTCGGTATCGTGTATCCAGAGATCACGGAGATGCAGGCGCGCGCGATCTTCGAGGCCGCCGTACGCGTGTCGCGTCGGGGCATCGATGTGCAGCCGGAGATTATGGTCCCGTTAGTCGCTGACGTCGCTGAGCTTCGTCATCAGCGGGCGATCATCGAACGCGCCGCAGAATCGGTCATGGGCGTGATGGGCGAGCGCGTCCCCTACCTGATCGGCACGATGATTGAGTTGCCGCGCGCGGCGCTCACGGCGGATGAAATCGCCACCGAGGCGGACTTCTTCTCCTTCGGCACCAACGACCTGACGCAGACCACGTTCGGTCTCAGTCGCGATGACTCGGGCCGATTCCTTCCGCACTATCTGGAGAAGGGATTGCTCGCCGATGACCCGTTTCAGGTCCTCGATCGGCGAGGCGTCGGCAAGCTCATCGAGTGGGCCGTGCGGGACGGACGCACGACGCGACCCGACCTCAAAGTCGGCATCTGCGGCGAGCACGGTGGCGAACCGCAGTCCGTCGCCTTCTGCCACAACGCGGGGCTGAACTACGTCTCATGTTCCCCGTATCGTGTGCCAATAGCCCGTCTCGCGGCCGCACACGCCGCGCTCGTGGGTCGCTCCGCGTGAGCCACACGGCCGGCGCCACGCGACGCCCTCAGCGCATCGCGGTCATTGGTGCCGGCCCCTCGGGGATTACCGCCGTCAAGAATTTGCTCGACCAAGGGTTTCGCGACATCGTCTGCCTTGACCGCAACGACGCCGTCGGTGGTAACTGGCTCTATCGACCGGACTCATCGCACTCGAGCGTCTTCGAGACGACGCACATCATCAGTTCGAAGACGCTCTCGGAGTACCATGATTTTCCGATGCCGGCGGACTATCCGGACTATCCATCGCATCAGCAACTGGCGCACTATTTTCAGGCGTACGCGCGCCATTTCGGCGTCGAGCCGTACGTGCGGTTCGGAACGGAGGTGCTCAGCGCCGAGCCCGTGGCGGACGATAGCTGGGAGCTGACCATTGAGCAGCACGGTGTCCGTGAAACGCTGTCGGTCGACGCGCTCGTGGTAGCCAACGGCCATCACTGGCGCCCCCGCATGCCGGAGTATCCCGGCACGTTCACCGGTACGTGGATGCACTCGCATGACTACAAGCGCGCAGCGCCCTTCGCGGGACAGCGCGTGCTGGTCATCGGCGGCGGCAACTCGGCGTGCGACGTGGCCGTGGAGACCGCGCGCGTGTCGGCGATCACGGACATCTCCTGGCGCCGCGGCTACTGGATCGTGCCCAAGTTCGTCTTCGGGCAGCCGTCGGATATCGTCGGTACCCGTGCGCAGTGGCTGCCACGCGCCCTCCTCGCGCGTGCGCGTGAGCTCATGCTGCGCGTCGTGCAGGGATCCAATCCGCGATACGGACTCCCCGAGCCGGATCATCGGTTCGGCGCGACGCATCCGACGGTCAACTCGGAGCTGCTCTATGCCATTCGTCATGGACATATCGGCCCCCGTCCCGATATAGCCCGCACCGAAGGGCGTGTCGTCCATTTCACCGATGGCTCGTCCGGCGAGTACGATGTCATCGTCGCCTGTACGGGATACTGGATCGCTCATCCGTTTTTCCGGACCGATCTAATCGACTTCGCGCGTGGCCCAGTGCCGCTGTACCTGCGCATGCTGCCCGCCCGGTTCCCCACTCTGGCCTTTCTTGGCCTGTTCCAACCCCTTGGCTGTATTTGGCCAGCGGCGGAGCTCCAGGCCAAGGTGCTCGCCCGCCGGTGGAGCGGGGCGTGGTCGCCGCCCGGCGATCTCGACGCGCTCATCGCGCACGAACTGGCGCATCCGGACTACCCGCAGATCGACACCCCGCGTCACACCATCACGGTGGATTACCATCGGTTCAAGGCGCGCCTGCTCAAGCAACTTTCCCCGTCGTGGCGGTCAACGGAGCCCGTCGGTCCGCGGCGGAGCTGAGGCGGCATCATCGCACCGACGGCGGGACGGGGGGCCCTCCCTGCCCCTCTCGTCACACGCTGAGCATGAACCGTCAGAATGTGCGACATCGGCCGTGACAGCGCGACCAGCGCTTCGTCGCCCTCTCGGATGCGCATGAAGCGGGGGCGACATGAGGTCGCCGCCGCCCACGGCGCCCGATTCCGAGGCGAGCATGATCGCACTGTCGATCGCGGTCCTTTCCATGATCACATCCGCCGCGTCGCCGAGCCGAGCGCCCACGGCGACCACAGGGCGCGTCGCCGCCGTGGCAGTCGCCATGCCATCGGCCGCGTGGCTGCCGTCCATGAAGATGCCCCACCTCTCGATCCCGAAGCTCCGCGTGCCCCGGCTCCCGAAGCGCGATGCGGATGCCGACGCGTTGTCGCAGACGGCCCGTCGACTGAAGGCGCTCGTCGCGGACGAAGAATCGTGGTACGCCGATCATGCCACGTACAGCAAGAGCGCGTTCACGATCGCACGACAGAAGACCCGTGCCGATTCGCTCTTCGACTCCATCGACGTGCAGGTGATCTACGCGGGAAAGCGCGGGTGGACGGCGCTGGCATCGCATCCCGGGGCGCCAGGCAAGAGCTGCGTCATTTTCGTCGGCGATCGCAACACACTGCCGATCATTCCGAGAACCCGCGCGAGTGCCTCGGTCGCTACGGCTGAAGGGAAACCGGTCTGCGATCAGTAGGCACGAAACCGGATCACACCGGAACCACAAAGCCCCGCCGAATTCGGCGGGGCTTTGTTGTTTGGCGGACAATCAAGTGGAGGTGAGGGGAATCGAACCCCTGTCCGAGACTAGATCGACCTCAGCGTCTACGTGCGTATCCTGTTGATTGAGGTCTCCGTCCACTGGCCAACAGGAAGCCCATGGACAAACAAGTCTACTGTTGTTTCGCCCGACGACGGCAGACGCGCCGCAAGACTAGCCCAGATTTTCGATACCCACGTGCCGCCCCGGGCGGGCTGCCTCGTGAGCACTGCCGGGTAATCCGAAGATTACGCGGCGAGCGCCAGGTTGTTGTTGGCGATTGTGATTTTCCCGAGTGATTAACCAGGTGCTCGAGGACCTGGGCACGCTGCCAAAGCTTCACCAACCCCGTCGAAGCCAGGACACCCCCTGACAACAGCGGACCAACACCAGCAACCTAATGCCGAACGCCACCAAACGGCAGACCGTCGCGCCGACAAGCCCTGCCCCGCTCCCTACCCCGCGACGGCGCCCCCGGTTCCGGAGGTAGGCCGCGGTCTGCGGGAATTACTCGACCGTGCCGCAAGTCAGATCCGAGATGTCCGGATCGTCGGCCGCAATCTGCTGGGCGCGGAACGACTCGTAGTCGTCGAGATAGCGTGAGAAAATGCCCTCGACCTCCGAGAAGTCACGCACCTGATGCAGCACCTTCCGAAGTTCCGCCGAATTCGGTAAACCCTTCACGTACCAGCCGAGGTGCTTGCGGAACTCGAGGGCTGCGCCGAGCGGATCGAGCAAGTACTCCTGCACCATCCGCGCGTGCGCCAGCGCCACGGCGAAGCGCTCCTGCACCCCTGGCGTCTCGGGGTACGGCGTGCCGTCCAGGAGAGCACGCGTCTGCCGGAAGATCCACGGCTGACCGAAGGAGCCGCGCCCAATCATGATCCCATCGCACTGCGTCTGCTCATGCATCCGCCGGGCATCTTCGGCGGTCTTGATGTCGCCGTTCCCAAGCACGGGGATATCCAACGCCGCCGCGACCTTCGCAATTTCATCCCAGTTGGCGCTACCCGTGTACATCTGCGTCCGGGTACGCGCATGCAAGGCAAGCACGCGGGCTCCAGCATCCTGGCACCGGAGGGCGATGCCGACCGGATCACGCATCTCCTCGTTCCAGCCACTGCGGATCTTGCACGTCACCGGCAGATGGGTGGCCTTCGAGACCGCGCGGATGATGGACTGCACGAGATCAAGATCGCGCAGGCACCCCGAACCGCCGTTGCGGCGCACGACCTTTTTAACGGGACAGCCGAAGTTGATGTCGACGAAATCGGGCTCGAACAGGTCGGTCACGAGCGCAGCCGCCTCGGCCATCGCCGCCGCTTCCCCGCCGAAGATCTGGACCCCGATCGGTCGCTCGGACTCCGTGAAGCGCAACTTGCTCACGGTCGCCGGATTCTCGCGACGGATCCCCTCCGCCGACAGAAACTCGGTCACGACGACATCGGCGCCGTGCTGATGACACAAGCGACGGAACGGCGACTCGGACACGCCCGCCATGGGCGCGAGGTACACGGGCGTCCCGTGCGGCGTCGGAAACGGAAAAACCTTACGGGCCATGTCGGTGAAGCTAGCCGGAGCGTCTAAGACGGGCAACGCAGATGTTTGACAGTGGCGCGCGAATGGTTACCATACTGGGCTATGGAACTGCGCGAGTTCTTTTCCGAAGATGCCGTCCAGCTTGAGCTTCAGGGCACAAGCAAGGACGAAGTGCTGAAGGAGCTGATCGGGCTCCTCAAGCTGGACGAAAAGTCCGAAGGCATGCTATTCAAGATGCTCAAACGGCGTGAGAATCTCGGGTCAACCGGGATCGGCCGTGGCATTGCGATACCGCATTGCCGATCTCTTGTCGTGAACCGGCTTCGCGTCGCCTTCGGTCGTAAAAAGACCGGCGTCGACTTTAAAGCCATCGACGACAAGCCCGTCAACTTTTTCTTTCTGATTGTGGCGCCGCCGCTCGAGGTCTCGAATCAGTACCTCCCGGTGCTCGGCAAGATCGCGCAGTTCAGCAAGGAGAGTGACGTCCCCGGACGCCTGCTCGAGATCAACACGTCGGCCGAGTTCATGGCGCTGCTCGAAGAGAAGCGCGTCTAGCCTTCGTCGCACCGCGCGCGTCTCGCCTATCGGGCTTCCCGCTCGACCGAGATGCGCGCGATGTCGCTGCGCAGCCGAATCGCGACGCGCCACGACTGCAGCAGCGCCGCGGTGGCCAAGCCGGCCACGAGGCCAAACCACAAGCCTCGCTCCCGCAGCGGCGTCTGAAAGCCCAGGTAGGCCCCCAGAGGCACCCCTGCGCCCCAAAACGCGACCATGTGCAGGATCGCCGGAATCCGTGTGTCTCCGGTCCCGCGCAAGACACCACTGGTGACCGCCTGCAGGCCATCAAAGACCTGAAACATCCCGGCCAACGGAATCAGCGCGGCTGCGATGCGCACCGTCGTCAGGTCACTCGTGTAGCGCCGTGCCAGCCACTCCGGCGCCACGATAAAGACCACCGCGGTGAGACACATGAACCCGACCCCGCAGACGATCGCGGCGAGGGCATCCCGACGGGCCGCGCGCATATCCCCGCGCCCGATCGCGCGCCCGACCACGGCCGCCGCGGCGCCTGAGATACCAAGTGGTACCATGAAGGTCATCGCGGCCATGTTGAGGGCGATTTCGTGGCCGGCAAGCGACGCCGTGCCCATCCAGCCCATAAAGAGCGCCGTCAGCCCGAACGCGAAGCTCTCAAAAAAGAACTGGGTACCAATGGGCAATCCGATACGCAGCGTGCGTCGGAGTGGCGCCCACGCCGTGGACTCCGGCCGCCATGGGCGGAGGTATGGCCGCAGCACGGGTGCAGAGAACAGCCAGACCATCCCGCACATGGACCACACGGCGAGGGCGGTCGCGTACCCCGATCCACCGACGCCTAGGGCCGGCGCGCCGAGGTGCCCATCAATCAGCACCCAATTCGCCACCGCATTCACCACGTTGGCGAGCAGCACCGCCAGCACGATGGGGCGCGTCGTACGTAGCGACTGCAACGACTGCCGCATCGCGTTGAAGACGAAAAACGGGAGGGCTCCTATCGCCCGATGCCGGATGTAGACGCCGGTTGATCCAATAACGTCATCCGGCTGTCGAAGGACGCGCAGCATCCACTCGCCCGGCATCAATACGACGAGGACCGCCAGGGCGATGAGCACCGCCATGAACAAGCCACGCTGCATGCCACGGGCGGCATCCTCGTGAGCGCCGGCACCGAGCGCCTGCGAAACGATCGGATCCAGCGCCATCAGCACGCCGATGCCGAACACGCTCACGTTGAAAAAATAGAAATTGCCAAGGGCCACCGACGCGATGGCACTGCCGCCGAGTCGTCCGACCATCAGCATGTCCACCAATCCCATCGCCTGCTGCCCAACATTGATCGCGACGATCGGCGCGGCAAAGCGCGCCATGTCGGTCAGATCACGACTCCAGGCGCATGTCTCCCTCAATTCGAGGCCGGACGCTTCGCACGCGCGACGATCTCGCGCGCCTCGCGAAGCAGTCGCTGTGCGTCATAGGGAATGCCGTCCTTGATCGTCCACGCGACGCCACCGCCCGGACCCGCCGCGGCATCGGCGCGCGGCGGATAAAACACCTTCAGATCTTCGAGCGGATTGCCGTTGACGATGATCACGTCCGCGAGATATCCGGGACGCACACGACCGAGACGAGACCCTTCTTTCAGGATCTTCGCATTGTTCGCCGTCGCGTGCTGCAACACCGCAAGCGTTTGGAAGCCCGCTTCCTGTTGCAACTCCAACTCGCGAATGAGTCCGAATCCGTACACCTGATAAATGAACCCGGCATCCTCACCCACGCCGACGGTGCCCCCCAATTTCTCAAAGTCACGGACAGCCTGAAACCAGATGCGATAATTCTCTTTCCAGAAGGCTTCATCCGTGCTGCTCCAATTCGCGAAATAGGAGCCGTGATTGGAGGGGTCCGGCTTGAAATACTTATCGAGCGTCGGGTGGAGATATTCCGCAAACCACGGCTGCGATTCGGCGCGCTGCAAATCTCGGCTCGCTTCATAAATCTCAAGCGTCGGATTCCACGCGACGCCGGCCTTCACCATCGCCTTAAGCACGTCCTGCAGACGCGCGGGATCCGCCTCGCGCCAGAGCCGTCCGGCCCAGCGAAAGCGCATGCCCTCATCGGCATAATTGAAATTGGAGGGGAAGTGCTGCGCGCCGTCGAGGATCGCCGCGTCGGGAACACCATACCAGTGTTCGATACTCGACAAGCCACCAGCGGCCGCGTCCCATGCATTGGTTTCGTCGACCGCCATGTGATGGGCCGTCCCCATGCCCAGCTTGCGCGCCTCATCAAGCACCGGCAGGTAGACGTCCTTGTCCATCCCAAAGAGCTTGATTCCGTCGGCGCCCTGCTGCTTGAGATCGCGCACACGCTGACGGGCTTCGGCCTCGTTGCGCGGAATGGGCATGTAGGCGTACCGCGCGTACACGTACAACCGCGGTGCCGCGATCTCGCCGGCAAGACTCTTCGCGCGCAACTGAATGGTCTTCGCCGTTTCGCTGGACACATCGCGAACGGTGGTGATGCCCATGCCCAGCCACAGCTTGAACTGGTAGTCCAGCGGCTGCGCGATGCCGGCGCGTTCGTCCTGCACATGTCCATGGATGTTGATCAGGCCGGGCATCACGTACTTGCCAGTTCCGTCAATCTCCGCGTCGCCCGCCGGCGGACGTCGCGCCGTGCCATCGCGCAACGACACCGGATCCAGCGACACGATCTGCGTGATCTCGTTCCCCTCAATCACGATGTCCTTTGGTCCTTCGGCCGGCGTGCCATTGCCCTCCAGCAGCATCGCCCCGCGAATGACCAGTCGCTTCGGACGCACCCCGTGTGTCGGCGCGGGTCCGCGCGCCGAGATGGTTCGTGCGGTGGACTGCGCGGGCATCCGAGACGGCAGCGCGCACAGGAGCGCGACGGCCGCCCACGAAGCAAGGAGACGCATGGAGACGGACGGACGGATCATGACGACACTCCGGGGCCGTTCATGGCCCGGTGCGGAAGGGGCGGCCGGTGCACGACGTCCGTGAGTGATCGTCGTGCGATTCAGCCTACTCCCACTCGATCGTGGCGGGAGGCTTGGAACTGATATCGTAGACCACGCGATTCACACCATCGACCTCGTTGATGATGCGATTGCTGATGCGGCCCAACACGTCGTGCGGAAACGCGAACCAGTCCGCCGTCATGCCGTCGGTGCTCGTGACGGCGCGTAGCGCGATGACATGCTCGTACGTGCGTCCGTCGCCCATCACGCCGACCGATCGGACCGGCAGGAACACCGCGAACGCCTGCCAGATGTCGGGATACAGCCCGGCGGCACGAATCTCTTCGAGGTAAATCGCGTCGGCGCGTCGAAGAATATCGAGCGCATGCGGTGTGACATCGCCCAAAATACGAATGGCCAAACCGGGGCCCGGGAACGGGTGTCGCCCAACCATCTCCTCGGGCAGCCCCAACTCGCGTCCCACGTTGCGCACTTCGTCCTTGAACAATTCACGCAGCGGCTCAATCAGGCCAAACTTCATATCGGGCTTGAGGCCACCGACGTTGTGGTGCGTCTTGATGGTGGCCGACGGGCCACCGGTAGCACTCACCGACTCAATGACGTCGGGATACAACGTGCCCTGCACGAGGAACGCCGCATTCTGTCCGGCGTCTGCCGAGGCATCCTCGAAGACGTCGATGAAGGTGTGGCCGATAATCTTGCGCTTACGCTCCGGATCACCCTCGCCCGCCAACGCGCTCAGAAAGCGCTCTTCCGCGCGCACAGTAATGAGCTTCATGCCGAGATTCGCGCGCATCGTGCGCTCGACCTGCTCGCGCTCATGCAATCGCAACAGCCCCGTATCGACGAAGATGCAGGTGAGCTGATCGCCAATCGCTCGGTGCACGAGCGCCGCGGCGACACTCGAGTCTACACCGCCGGACAAGCCGCAAATGACCTGACGATCGCCGACGAGTTCGCGAATCTTGGCGATTTCGAGATCGATGAAGTGCCCGGGCGTCCAATCGGCGGTGCAGTGGCACACGCCGAACAAAAAGTTCTCGACGATCTCGGCGCCACGCACCGTATGCGCGACCTCCGAGTGGAACTGCACCGCATGCACCGGCTTGCTCTCGTGACGGAATCCGGCGACCACATTGTGCCCCGTGCGCGCCGTCGCGACGTAGCCAGGCGGCACCGTCTCCACATGGTCGCCGTGACTCATCCACACCGTGGTACGCTCGCCCGCCTCAAAGCCGGCGAACAAGCCAGAGGCGTCCGTGATCTCCACCTCGGCGCGCCCGTACTCGCGACGGCCCGCGCCCACCACGGCACCGCCTTCGAGATGCGCGATGAGCTGCATGCCGTAGCACACGCCCAGCACCGGGGCGACGTCAAGCAATTCGATCGGAATGGTGGGGGCGCCGACGTCCGTGACCGAACTCGGGCCACCGGACAGGATGATGCCGTCCGGGCGCCACTCGCGAATCCACTCCAGCGACCGCGTCGGCGGGTGGATCTCGGAATACACACGGGCTTCACGCACGCGACGCGCGATCAGCTGCGTGAACTGCGACCCGCAATCAAGAATCAGGATGCGACTACCCATCAGACCTTCCACTCCGGGCCAGAAAGCTTGAGAAATTCGACCGACTTCGTGTCGAGATCGAGAATCGCGCCGGTAGGCGCGCCATGCAGCCAACCGCATCCTTCGCCAGGGCTCACCAGGAGCGAGTCGCCGCGTGACTTCATCTCGGAGACGTGCGTGAAGCCGTGCACAATGACTTCATGCCCGTCGATGGAACGTTGATGCACGTCGGCCAGATCGTGAATGAGCAACACGGATTTCCCGCCCAAGTCGAAGCTGTGCGGCGACTCGAACAATTCGGCCGCGCCGAAGCCGGTCTTCGCGGCCGCTTGTAGCGCGTCGCGATCACCGTCATTCCGCCCAAACACGCCAAGCAGCGGGATCGACAGATCGTGAAACGGCTGCAGCGCAAAAGGCGAGCAATAGTCGCCGGCATGCATCACCAGCGACACGCCGCCGGCGATCATCTGCTCAAGCAACTCGCGAATCGCAGGGACGCGATCGTGGGTGTCGGACAACAGGCCGATCCGCATCAGGCACTCCTCCACTGGAGGTGCGCACGTTCCAGCCGCACCAGGTCTTCGTAACGCTCGCGTTCGGTGACAACCGCGAAACGTGTGCCCTCGACCAACACTTCAGCTGGTCGAGGACGCGAGTTGTAGTTCGATGCCATCGTGTAACCGTACGCGCCGGTGGTCCGTACCGCGAGCAGATCACCCGCGTGTACATCGGCCAGCACGCGATCCTTCGCATAGAAATCGCCGGACTCACAAATCGGCCCCACCACATCCACCGTAATCGCGCCGTCCGTATCCCGCACCGGCTCGATGTCGTGGTATGCCTGATACAACGCCGGGCGCACAAGGTCGTTCATCCCGGCGTCCGTCACTACGAAATCCTTGCCGGCCGCGTGCTTGCGATACAACACGCGAGTGACCAGCGTCCCCGCATCCGCGACGATAAAGCGGCCGGGTTCAAGCAACAACTGAACCCCCCAGTCCCGCGTCGCGGCGATGATCAGGGCCGCATAGTCGTCGACATCAGCCAGAGGCTCGCCGGGCGCGTACGGCACCGCCAGCCCGCCGCCGACATCCAGATACTCGATCACGTGCCCCTGCGCACGCACCTGCGTCACGACGTCGAGCAACCGCGGCAGCGCTTCACGCATCGGCTCCGCATTCGCGATCTGCGACCCAAGGTGCATCCCCAGCCCCTTCAGGGCCACGTGCGGCAATGCCATCGCCAGCGCAGCGATCCGCTCAACATCATCGCGCGGGATGCCAAACTTCTGCCCCTTCTCCCCCGTCTTGATGTACTCGTGCGGCGTCTCTACCGTGACCTCGGGATTGACGCGGATTGCGATCGGCGCGACGACACCACGAGCCCCCGCCACCGCATCAATGGTCACCAGCTCCGCTTCTGACTCGACGTTGATCAACAGCACACGCTGATCGAGCGCCTGCTCGATCTCGCGCACCGTCTTCCCCACGCCACTGAACACGATATCGTTGCCGCCGAAGCCGGCTTCGTGCGCGCGGAACAGCTCACCGCCCGACACGATGTCCACGCCGGCGCCCATCTCCTGCAACAGCCGCAGAATAGACAGGCTCGAATTCGCCTTCATCGCGAAATGGATGTGGTGCGGCACGCCCGCGAAGGCCTGCTCCAGACGCTGATAGCGCGCCCGGATAGTGTTCGCCGAGTAGATGTAGCACGGCGTGCCGACGGCATCGGCAATAACGGAGAGCGGCACGCCCTCGGCGTACAGCACACCGCCCTCGCGCGGGAACGGCTCGGAGCTGAGGCTCATCGCGGAGTCGCTCATCACCTCAGTACGCGCGCGCCCAGATGACTTCGTGCTTGGCCGGCTCGCCCGTCACCATGCACGTGGTCGGCGGCACCGGAGACCGGAACTCCGGATCCGGAATGCAACGGATCGTGGCCTTGGTCTCCTCCTTCACGCGCGCCTCAACCGCCGGATCGCCGTTCCAGCCGGCGTAGACGAAGGCGCCCGGGCCGGCCATGATCTCCTTGAACCGGTCGTACGAGATGCGCTCGCGAATCGAGTTGGCCTCGACGCGCGCACGCGCCGCCGCCAGCATGTCGTCCTGAATCTGATCGAGAATGACCGGCAATTCGGTCCGCAGCGCGTCGAACGCGATCGGGCGCTTCTCGCGGGAATCGCGCCGCACCAGCATGCCGCTGGACGAGGCCAGATCACGCGGACCGATCTCGAGGCGCAGCGGAATACCGCGCGTTTCCCAGTGATAGTACTTGCTGCCAGGCTTCACACCCTGCCGGTCGTCGACGTGCACGCGAATGCGCTCATGATCGGGACGCTTGAAGTTGCCCAGCTCATCGGCAATCCGCTTCGCCATCGCAATGGTCGCATCGCGCTCATCGTCGGTCTTCCAGATAGGCACAATCACCATCTGAATCGGCGTCAGGCGCGGCGGCAAGCGCAAGCCAGCGTCGTCACCGTGCGTCATCACCAGGCCGCCAATCATGCGGGTAGACACGCCCCAGCTTGTATTCCACGCGAACGCCTGCTCACCCTGCTCATTCTGGAAGGAGAGGTCGAAGGCCTTCGCGAAATTCTGACCAAGATTGTGCGACGTGCCAGCCTGCAGCGCGCGGTTGTCCTGCATCATCGCTTCGCACGAATACGTGCGCAGCGCGCCGGCAAACCGCTCGGAATCCGTCTTCTGTCCGGTGATGACGGGCATCGCCATGTGCCCCTCCATGAACTCCCGATACACCCCAAGCATGCGGCGCGTCTCCTCCTCCGCCTCATCGTGCGTGGTGTGTGCCGTGTGCCCTTCCTGCCAGAGAAATTCCATCGTACGCAAAAACAGTCGCGTGCGCATTTCCCAGCGCACAACGTTGGCCCACTGGTTGTACAGCAACGGAAGATCGCGATAGCTCTGCACCCACTTCGCAAACATCGAGTAGATGATCGTCTCCGACGTCGGACGCACGACGAGTCGCTCCTCAAGCACCTTGCCGCCACCCATCGTGACCACGGCGCACTCGGGGGCGAACCCTTCAACGTGCTCAGCCTCCTTTGACAGGAAGCTCTCGGGAATGAACAGCGGGAAGTACGCGTTCACGTGTCCGGTCGCCTTGAACATGTCATCGAGCGCGCGCTGCATGCGCTCCCAAATGCCGTAGCCATGCGGTCGGATGACCATGCAACCGCGGACGGGCGAATAGTCCGCGAGTTCGGAGCGCAGGACGAGTTCGTTGTACCACTCGCTGAAATTTTCCGCGCGTGTCGTCAGCTTCTTGTCATCACTCATGTGGCGATCTCGGTCGTCGAGGAAGCCCACTGCACGAGGGCCTCCATACGGTCAAAGTGCTGTTCATCATGCCCGGACAGTCGGACGCGATAGGTCGTACGGCCGTCGCTGGCAACATCCACCAGGACGACATGGCGCGCGCCGGCTTTGCGCGCGGCTTCAAACTGCTTCTCCATGCGTTGCGCCCGAAGCCCATACTCCACGCTGGCGCCGCTGCTCCGCAGCGCCGTGGCGGCCTCCAACATCGCCGCCGGGTAGCGAGGGGCATCCGGCGACTGCGCCAACCAGAAGTCGACGCTTGCCACCATTACCGGCATCAGCTTGCGCGCGCGGAGCAACTCGCCCAACACCACATCGCCCAAACCGAACCCCAGCGCCGGCAAATCCGTCCCGCCCAGCGATGCCAACAAGTTGTCGTAGCGGCCGCCACCGCAAATCGCTCGGAATTCGCCGGTCGCGTCAAACAACTCGAAGACGATACCCGTGTAATACGCCAGGCCGCGCACAATCGTCAGGTCAAACCGGATCCACTCGGCAATGCCCAGCGCCTCCGCGTGCGACAAGTACTCCGCAAAGCGCGCGATCTCCGGCGCGACCAACACCGAGTCGCCATACTGCGCCCGCAGCGTCTCGAAATCGAGGCCGACAAATCCGAGGATCACCGAACACACCTCGACCGACAGTCCAGCGGCGATCAGCTTTTCCTCGGAGAGCTCGCGCGGTTGCCGCTCCAGCTTGTCGAGGACCGCATACACGTCCGTCCAGCGGCTCTCCTCAATCGCGAGATGCGCGAGCAACGCGTTCAGCAACCGTCGATCGCTCACGCGCGCCCGTACATCATGCGCCGTCAGACCGAACGCGCGCATGATCTCGACGGCCACCGACAGCAGCTCAGCATCTGCGAGTACGTCGGACTCGCCGACGATATCGACATTCAGCTGAAAATGCTCCCGCAGGCGACCCTTCTGGGTGCGCTCATAGCGAAACAGCTGCGGCATCGAGAACCAGCGCACCGGCTTGCGCAGCGTCTGCGCGCGCGCGCCCACCATGCGGGCGAACGTCGGCGTCATCTCGGGACGAAGCGCCACCGCCCGATCCCCCTTGTCCACGAAGTTGTACAGCTGCGTGACGATCTCGTCACCGCTCTTCTGCGTGTACAAGTCGAGCGGCTCAAGCGGAGGACCGTCGTACTCCTGAAAAGCGTAGCGCCGCACGATGCGGCGCCAGGTGTCGAAAATATGGGCTCGCTCGGCGAGCTGCTCCGGGTAGAAGTCTCGGAACCCGGGTAATGGCTTCGGTGGCATCCGCGTAAGCTACCGAGCGAGCGGATCGACCTGCAACCGCTCCATCGCATCACCGACGGTGTGAAATGACCCCGTCACCAGAATCGTTGCCCCGGTCTCGTCGGCCCGCTGCAGCGCCAACCCAAAGTCATCAAGGCGCTCAACCGGAAGCGCCTCGGCGGCAGCCCACGTCGCGACGTCGTCCAGCGCCCACGCACGGGACGCTGGGGCCGTCGGGGCGGTCGTCACGATGACACGGTCGGCCACCTTCGCGAGGGCCCGCAGGATCCCCCGCCAGTCTTTGTCCCGCAACACGGTCACGACCGCCACCACGGGATGCGGCAGCCCGGTCGCCAGGACATTCGCGGCCACGGTCTCGGCACCGTCGGCGTTATGCGCCACGTCAAACAACCACCGTCCTGCTCGATGAAAACGGCCCGCCAGCCGCACCTCCGCCAACCCCGACGCAGCGTCCGCGGCAATCGCGCGCCACGGCTCGCCGGCGCCCGCCAGCATCGCCAGCGCGACCGCCGTGTTGTCGGCCTGGAAGGTCCCCACCAGCGGTGTGGTGAGCCGACGGCAGCTCCCATCGGCGTCCAGCGAGAACGTCGTGCCCGCAACCGTCAGGGCCACATCGGAGACGTGCCAGTCGCGGCCGGTCACGAGAATCGGCGAGGCGCCGATCTGCTCGGCGCGAGCCACCAGCACGTCGCGGATCTCGGGCTCCCGCTCCCCAACGATCGCGGCGACGCCGGGCTTGAAAATGCCCGCTTTCTCCAGCGCAATCTCGCCGAGCGACGCGCCGAGATACTCCATGTGGTCGAAGCCGATCTGCGTGACACCGGCAGCGACGGGCGTCACGATGTTCGTGGCATCCAGTCGACCGCCCAGACCGACCTCGACGATCGCCACATCAACCTCCGCGTCGGCGAAGTACGCCAGCGCCATCGCAGTGGTTGCCTCGAAGAACGTCGCGCCCAGCTCGGTCAGCAGCGGCTCGTGCGTCACGAGCCACTCCGTAATGGCCTCGCGCCGCATGGGGCGGCCGTCAACCACAATGCGCTCGCTAAAGTCCACCAAGTGCGGTGACGTGTACCGCGCTACGCGCAGACCGCGATGGCGCAGCAGTGCGTCGAGCGTGGCCACCGTACTGCCCTTCCCATTCGTGCCCGCGACATGAAACACGGGATAGCGACGATGCGGATTGCCTAGCGCCTCAAGGAGCGCAGCGACCCGATCCAGCCCAAGTCGCCACGCCCCGCCGGTCCGCGCAAATAGGCGCGCGAGCGCCTCGTCATACGCCGCACGAGAGGAGTGGATCAGTTGTCCTGCGCGTGTCCCGCTGCCGCCGGACGCCCCGTCATATGGCGGAGGAGACGCGAGAGTGTTCCGCGAAGCTCCTTCCGATGCACCACGCTGTCGACCATGCCGTGGTCCACGAGGAACTCGGCGGTCTGGAATCCCTCAGGAAGATCCTGACCGAGCGTCTGCTTGATCACGCGTGGGCCGGCAAACCCGATCACGGCGCCTGGCTCGGCCAGAATGGCGTCGCCCAACATCGCGAAGCTCGCACTGACGCCGCCCGTGGTGGGATTGGTCAGAATCGACACGTACGGAATGCGACGCTCCGCGAGCTGCGACAGCACCGCCGACGCCTTCGCCATCTGCATCAGCGACAGCACGCCTTCCTGCATGCGCGCCCCACCCGACGCCGACAGAATGACCAGCGGGTGCTTCTTTTCCAGGGATCGCTGGCCGAGTCGCGCGATTTTCTCACCGACCACCGAGCCCATCGAGCCACCCATGAACGCGAAATCCATGATGCCGATGCCAACCGGAAGCCCCTCAAGGAGTCCCGTGACGGTCAGAATCGCATCGCTGTCGCCGGCATTGGCCAGCGCGCGCTTCAGGCGCGCCGGATAGTCCGGGAACCCGAGCGGATCCACCGAACGCAGCTCGCTGCCGACCTCGCCGATAGAGCCTTCGTCGAGGAGAATGCCGGCATAATCCCACGCACGCACGCGGCGATGAAAGTCGCACGCCGGGCACACGTTGAGATTGCGGAGGAATTTGTCACGAATGTCCGTATGACCGCACGCCTCGCATTTCTCCCAGGTATCCCGGGGAATTTCGAGGCGCTCGCGCCGCGGCGGTCGCGTCTTCTTCTCTTTCCTGAACCATGCCATAGCGGGAAAGATCGACCGAAGTGGTGAGTGTGGCTAGCCCTTGCGTTTACAGCGATCGCCCGAACGGGAGATTCCGCTGAGAACCCGGGAACGGCGTAGGGTTCGGCATCCGCTCGCCCGACGTCGTCAGAGTCCGAGCGCGTCGGGCAAGCCGCGGCCTTCCGCCGAGATCCGCAGGAGCACTGCCACCGAGATCCAGCTCATCAGCAGAAAGGATCCGCCGTAGCTGAAGAAGGGCAAGGGAATTCCGGTAATCGGCATGAGGTTCAAGGTCATCCCGACGTTCACCGTGACGTGAACCACCCATGCCGAGACCAGCCCGAAGGCGGCCAGACTCGGGAAGGCATCATTGGCGCGGGTCGCGACGCGTGTACCACGAAGAAACAGCGCCAGGAACAGCGACAACGCGATCGTTACCCCAATGAACCCGAGCTCTTCCCCAACCACCGAAAAGATGAAGTCGGTGTGTCGCTCAGGAAGGAACTGGAGTCGTTTCTGACTCCCGAGCGTAAACCCCTTGCCAAACAGACCGCCGGAACCGATCGCGACCTTCGACTGCATCACGTGATAGCTGGCGTTCTTGGGGTCGATGGACGGGTCCAGAAACACCAGCAATCGCTTCTGCTGGTAGGGCTTGAGCTTCTCCCACAAAATGGGGGCGGCAATGCCCATCGCCACGTTCGCCAGCATCAGCGCCACGCCTTCCAGCAGGTAGGGCCGATACCAGAGCATGACGGCAATGAGGAGGAAGAACCATGCCCCCCAGACACCCGTGCTGAACGCGAGGATCAGACTGATGCCTGGGCTCGCGAGCATGAGCAGCAACGGCCACGACAGCCCTGACCAGAACAGCATCGCAAAGAAGATCGCGATGAAGACGATGCCCGTCCCCAGATCCGGCTGCGCCATCACGAGGATCCACGGAATACCGACGACAAGGATCGGTCGCCACAGCTCGATAAGCGCCCGGGGATTCTCGCGCTGTGCCGCAAGCACGCGCGCCAGCATAAGCGCCGTCGTCAACTTGGCGAACTCGGCGGGCTGCCCAATCCGGTACGTGCCGACGGTAAGCCACCCCTTCATGCTGGACGCCGTCCCCGCCCCGGAGCCGGTAAACAGCACAATCACCAACAATGCGCAGCTGAGCAGATAGAGCGGCCACGCGCTCCACTCAATCAGGCGGACCGACGCGCGCGACACGACGAAGGCGGCCACCGATGAGACCACAAACCACCCCAGCTGGCGCCGCCACGCGAGCGCGACCGCACCCGACGGGACATCGGTTTGCCCAGCAGAAAACACCATCGCGATACCGTACGCCGTCAACAACAGGGCAATCAGCAGCAACGGATAGTCGATCCCCTGCCGGCGAGAAAGGGAGGCCATTAGTCGTTCGTCACCGCTTTGAAGGTGAGTCCCTTCGCGTTGAGATAGCGCTCCATCATCTTGGTTGCCACCTTGGCCGCCGCGGTACCGTGGAGTCCCTCCTCGAGGATGACCGCCACCACAATCTTGGGGTGTTCCACCGGGGCGAAACCCACAAACCACGCATTGTCCGGATGCGGCGGGTTTTGCGCCGTCCCCGTCTTACCGGCGATGAGAAGCCCCTGAATCTGCGCGCCCGCCGCCGTACCGCGCGACACAACGTCAGCGAGAGCCAGCTGCAACCCGTCAAGCTGGTCCGAAGTCAGATTCAGGATCTGTTTGCGCACAGGCGGCTGCGCGACGATCTGCGGCGTCGCCGCGGAGCCATCCGTCGCCAGCGCGGTATAAAAGCGCGCCATATTGAGCGGCGTCTGCGCGTTGTCCGCTTGCCCGATGGACAGACTCAGCACCACCGAGGCGTTCCATCCGCGCGCGCCATAGCGCCGATTGAAGTACTCAACGCTCTCCGGCCAACGCGGCCGACGTTCGTTCGGCAAATCGATGCCGGTCGTATCACGAAAGCCAAGCGAAACGCCACCGGCGATGAGCTGCGACAGGCCGATCTTCAACCCAAGCTGGTAGAAGTAGACGTCGCAGGACTTGGCAATCGCTTGAGCCAACGTGATGTCGCCGTGGCCGCGCTTATCCCAACACTTGAATACGCGCCCGTAGAAATAGCCGCCCGTGCAGGGCTGCGGCATACGCGTGTCCATCGTCACCAGACCGCGCTGCAAGCCAATCACGGCGGTTGCGAGCTTCCAGGTCGAGGCCGGCGCGTACGTGCCCTGCAGCGCGCGATTGTACAACGGCTTGTTGGGATCGTCGAGCAAACTCTGGTAGTACTTCGGCGGCGCGCCCCCGATGAACCGATTCGGGTCGTACGTGGGAGCGCTGTAGAACGCGAGCACACCACCCGTCTGCGGATCCAACGCGACGACGGCGCCACGCAGCGAGTCACCGAAATACTCGTGTGCGTACTTCTGCAAGTCGAGATCGAGATTCGTGCGTAGCGGCGGCGGCGCCTCCGCTTGCTCCTCGGGGCGAACGCCATTGTCGCGCACCACGCGATTACGCGCATCAACTTCCACAAAGCGCCGTCCCTCGCGACCGCGCAGCTGCACCTCGTATTGCTTCTCGAGTCCCGCCTTCCCGATCTGCTGTCCTGCTTTGTAGCCTTCGTACGCCGGCAGGGCGAGATCGCGCTCGGAGATTTCACCGGTGTAACCGATCAGCGCCGCCATCGCCTGCGCATCCGGGTAATAGCGTTTCGGCGAACTCTGGATGATCAGCCCGGGAAATTCGATGCGCCGCTCTTCCAGCACCGAGACGACTTCAAACGACGCATCGTTGAAGATCACGGCAGGACGCTGCGGCGAACGACGGAATCGACCGACGGCGAGCTCTTGCTGCGCCGAATCAATGGGGACGATCTTCGACAACGTGCGCAGTGCCGAACGCAATGAATCTTCAGTCGGACTCAGAATCGAGACGGAATACCCGGGGAGGTTCTCCGCGATGATCTCGCCCTTCCGATCGTAAATGATGCCGCGCGCGCCGGGCAGCGGCACCTCGCGCAACCGGTTGTTCTCCGACTGGATCGCGTACTCGGCGTTCTGCAGCACCTGCGTCCGAAAGAACGCGCCGCCGAGCGCGAGAAAAAGGGCCACCAACAGCCCGCGTGCGACACGTGCGCGTCGCAGCACCTCATTGGGATGGTGGCTCACCGTCGCCGACTCAGCGGAGGGACGGCCGATAGAGCGGACGGAACACGGTCAGCAGAAGGATCGCCACGACTGCCGTCAGCGCGGCCGACAGCGGCGTCCACAACAGCAATTCCACCACCAGACTGATCCCGTGTACCCCACCGCCGAATATCGCGTGCAGTGCATCGAACACAAACTTCCCGACAAAGACAAAGAGCCCCGTCAGCGCCACATGCTCGGCAAAGAACACCGCTTTGACCCAGCTCGCGACGAACGCCACGATCACCATCGAGAGCGCGGCCGATCCAAAACCCGCGGGAGCGAGCGCATCCAACGCGAGGCCGGCCATGAGACCCAGCAGCGCCGCCACGCCGGGGCGCACGCGCACGGTCGCGAATAACACCGCGATCAGCAGAAAATCCACATTCGCGCGCGACGCGAACAACGGCCGCACGGCAAAGTGCGCTACGACCAGAAGCGCAAACCCCAACCAGGCACGGACGACGGATCCAGCCCCAGACTCCGATGGCATGGCGGACATGGTTACCGTTCCTCGTCAGCAGGTGGCGGACCGCTACGCGGTCGCGCCGGCGAAACGGGCGGTACGCGCACGCGCGCCGAATCGGCCCGTGCACGACGAGCACTATCCGCTCTCAGACTCTCAGGACGCGAGGTCGGGGCACGCGCGATCGGCGTGCGCGCGATCGGCGTGCGCGCAGGGATGCCGGCGGGGGGCCCCACCGGAGGCGTGACGCCGCGGCCGACGACAGGCGGTGCGAGACGCATCGTATCGCGCGCCACACTGGCCAGCGTATCCACCGCCAGACTGTCTGCCATCGCCGAATCCAGCGCCGCGCGGCGCGCGGCCAACTCGTCGAACGCCACCTTGCGCGCCATGGAATCACCAGCCGCGGCAATCGCCCGCGCCGCACTGTCAGCCGACGCGACATTCGTCCACACCTGGCTCACGCCGCGCGTCGCGCGATCCGAGCGCAACACCAACACGGGGCCGATGGACGCCGGCAGCACCGCCGGCATCAGCAGATAGGTTCGTGCCCAGCGCTCCGGTGTGGCGATCTCCCCGATCACCACGCCCACCGGAATGCCGCGTGGATAGGTCGCCCCGAGTCCGGAACTGACAACGATGGCACCGGAGTCCAGCTTTGCCCGAAACGGGACGCCGCGCAACTCGAGCATCAATCGCTCGACCCCGCTGCCCAGATGCGGCTGCACGATACCAAACGCCCGCTCGTCCACACTCATCGCGCTGACGCGAAAATCCGGATGCGCCCACGTGATGGCAAACGCGACATTGCGATCCACGCGTTCGATCATGCCGACGAGACCATCGGCCGTGACCACCGGCGCGAACGGTTGCACACCCGCTTCCGCGCCCACATTCAGGGCGAGCGTGAAGTCGTCATCGACGCCACGCCGCGGCAGCACTTCGGCGACGACAAAGCCGTCGCCGAGTCGCGCCGACAGCCCGATCAGTCGCCGGAGTGTCGCATTCTCATCAGCGAGGCCCCGCACACTCAATGCCTCACTCGCCACGCGGCCACGTACATTCAGCTCGCTCTCGCGCGCGGTGATCGCGGCATGCACCACCGTGGCACGGCTCTCTAACGCCACCAGCGGCGCCAGCACCGAATTACGGAGCGCGCTCGCGGTCCCCTCGCGGTAGCGCTGCGGCATGATCACGCAACCCATCGCCGCGGCGACGCAGACCACGAGCAATGCCGTGTCGAGTCGCCCACCACCCTTCGCGGCCCCGCCGCGGAAACCACGCGCCACGGCGACCTCAGGTCGTCAGGACTGACCAGTACTTCTCTTCGTCGTCAAGAATCTTGCCCGTGCCACGCACCACGCACGTGAGCGGATCCTCGTCGACGTGAATTGGCAATCCGGTTTCCTGGCTCAACAGCACATCCAGTCCGCGAATGAGCGCACCGCCGCCGGTCATCACGATGCCGCGATCGACAATGTCCGACGCCAATTCCGGCGGCGTGATTTCGAGCGCACGGCGCACCGCATCGACAATCTGCTGAATCGGCTCCTGCACCGCTTCACGAATTTCGCTGGAGTGGACACGCACCGTCTTGGGAATGCCCGAGACGAGGTCACGTCCCTTCACTTCCATCTCGCGCTCGTCACCCACCGGGTACGCCGAGCCAATCTGGATCTTAATCTGCTCGGCCGTCGGCTCGCCGATGAGCAGGTTGTAGTTCTTGCGCATGAACTGCACGATGGAAATATCCAGCTCATCGCCACCTGTGCGAATCGACGTGTCGCTCACGATGCCGGAGAGCGCGATGACGGCAATCTCCGTCGTGCCGCCACCGATGTCGATGACCATGTTACCGGTCGGCGACTCAACGGGCAGACCGACGCCGATCGCCGCAGCCATCGGCTCCGTCACCATGAACACTTCCTTCGCACCCGCACCAAGCGCGGAGTCGCGCACGGCGCGTTTTTCCACCTCAGTGATTCCCGACGGCACACACACGATCACGCGCGGCTTCACCTTGAAGACATGCTTGTCGATGACCAACGTCAGGAAGTAGCGCAGCATCTTCTCGGTGACGTCGAAGTCGGCGATCACGCCGTCTTTCATGGGTCGCACCGCCATGATGCCATCAGGCGTACGGCCAAGCATGCGCTTCGCCTCGAGACCCACGCCCTTGATCTTCTTGGTCTCACGATCAAGCGCGACGACGGAGGGCTCGTTCAACACGATGCCTTCGCCCTTCACGTAGATGAGCGTGTTGGCAGTGCCGAGATCAACCGCGATGGCATTCGCCGGGAACAGCGAATTCGCCTTCTTGAAGGGCCAGAACATCCGAGGGGGCTCGCCGGCGCTTAGCGCCGATAGGGGACGACGGGTACTACGAACTAAGGAAGGTATCGGTTACTGCGAGCGCGAACAAGCTATTCACACGGTGCAAACGTGCGCGCAGTCATCAACGCGTCGCGCACACGGGCCGTCGAGGACGACCCGTGTGTCGGCGATCAGATCAATCCAGGAACGTCGCCGGCTCGACGAAGTCCATGCCGAACGAATCGGCCACACCGCGATACGTGACCTGGCCTCCGGTCATGTTCAAGCCGCGCAGCAGCGCACCGTTGTCACGCAGCGCGTTCTTCCATCCCTTGTTGGCCAGCTGAAGCGTGTACGGCAACGTCGCGTTCGTCAGCGCCAACGTCGACGTGCGGGGCACGGCACCGGGCATGTTGGCGACACCGTAGTGGATGATGCCGTCCACCACGTACGTGGGGTTCTCATGCGTGGTCGGGCGAATGGTCTCGATGCAACCACCCTGATCAACGGCCACGTCGACAATCACGGCGCCCTGACGCATCCGCTTCAGATCTTCACGACGGACGAGCTTGGGGGCCTTCGCCCCGGGAATCAGCACACCGCCGATGACCAGATCGCAGGTCGAGATCTGCTCGAGGATGTTGTGCCGATTCGAATGCACCAGCTGCACGTTGGCCGGCATGACATCAGCCAGATAGCGCAGACGCTCCAGCGACAAGTCCAGCACCACCACCTTGCCGCCCAATCCGGCCGCGACCTTGGCCGCGTTCGTGCCCACCACGCCGCCGCCGAGAATGACGACCTTGGCCGGCGCCACGCCCGGCACGCCGCCGATCAGGACGCCGCGTCCGCCGTACAGCTTTTCGAGGTACTTCGCGCCCTCTTGGACCGCCATACGTCCGGCCACTTCCGACATCGGCGTGAGCAACGGCAGCTCACGCGACGGCAGCTCAACCGTTTCGTACGCGATACAGGTCGCGCCACTCGCCAAATGGGCGCGCGTCAGCGCCTCGTCGGCAGCGAAGTGCAAGTACGTGAACAACGTCAGATCAGGACGCAGATACTGCCACTCGGAGGCGATCGGCTCCTTCACCTTCAGGAGGAGCTCCGCCTTTCCCCACGCCGTGGCCGCGTCAGGCACAATCGTCGCGCCGACCTCGGTGTAGGCCTCGTCCTCGAAGCCACTGCCGATGCCGGCACCGGTCTCGATGAACACCTCATGTCCGGCCGCGACCAACGCCTCGGCGCCCGCCGGGACGAGGGACACGCGATTTTCGTTGGTCTTAATCTCTTTCGGTACGCCGATGCGCATGGGTCGAAACCGTCTGAAAGGTGAGGATGGTCAGCACGCCGCGAATACGCACAGCGCTATCGCACGGCCTTGGGGCCCAAGCTGACAATAGTTTGTTGAGCAGGATCAAAAAATTCACGGGCCACGTCATGAATTGTCTCGCTGTCGATGGCATCGACGAGCGCCAACAATTCCTCGATGGTACGATGCGGTTCGCCGTAGAGCGCCGTGGTGGCGGCGCGATACATCCGGGAGGACACACCCTCCATCGACAACACCAACTGACCACGCAACTGGCGCTTGCCCGCTTCGAGATCAGCGGCTGGCAAACCCTCGGCCACGACCTTCGCGAACACCTCGCGTACTGCATCGAGCGCCTTCTGCGCCGTTTCGGGCGCGCTCGCGAGGTAGACGCCATGACTGCCCACATCCGCGTACGAACTGCTGAACGTGTGCACGTTGTACGCCAGGCCCAACTCTTCTCGAACGCGCTGAAATAGCCGAGAACTCATCCCACCACCCAGCAGCATATCGAGCAGGGCAAAAGCGTAACGCCGGGGATCGCTGTGCGCGATACTCGCGCCACCCATGACCACATGCGTCTGCGCAATATCCTTGCGCCGCACATGCGTGGCATGGGGCGCCACCGGCGTCGCCGCGGGGACACTCCACGGGGTGACATCGCCGGAGATCCGGGCCCCCCAGCCTTCGGCGAGGAGGGTCTCGACCAGCGCGTCGTGCTGCACGTTACCGCTCGCCGCGACCACCAGCCGTCCAGGATGGTACGCGCGGGCATGCAGGGCCTGCAAATGCGGGACATCGAGCGCCTGCACGGTCTCTCGCGAGCCAAGAATCGGATAGCCGTGGGGGTGCGATCCCCACAACTCCCGATTGTGCACGTCAAAGATCACGTCATCAGGCGTGTCGTCGACCATGCTGATCTCCTCGAGGATCACCTTTCGCTCGAGGGCCAGATCGGACGCGCGCAACAACGGCTCGAAGACGAGGTCTCCGATGACCGATACGGCCTCGCGCAGATGCTCATCAAGGACGCGTGCCTGAAACGAGGTGTGCTCACGCTCGGTGTACGCGTCCAGCGATCCGCCCAACGTCTCCAGCGAGAGCGCAATTTCCTGCGCCGTGCGCGTGCGAGTCCCCTTGAACACCATGTGCTCAAGGAAATGGGAGACCCCCATCTCTTCGGGACGCTCGTGGAGCGTCGCTGCCCGAACCCAGGTTCCAAACGCGACTGACCGTGCCCCCGGAACGGCTTCCGAGAGCACGGTCAATCCATTGGGTAGCTCGGTGCGGCGCAGTGCGGGCGCGTTAGCGCCGTTCGCGGCCACCACCACCACTCCGACCGCCACCACGTCCACCACGATCGCCGCTTTCTTCGCGACGCGGCGGGCGCTCGCTGGCGGGCGGCTCCTCGGGCATCCCTTCCGGGCGAGGCAGCAGCGCCTTCATCGAGAGGCGCAGACGCCCACGCTCATCGCGGTCGATCAGCTTGACGGTGACGCGATCGCCCTTCTTGACCACGTCTTCCGGCTTATCAACCCGCTCGTGACGCATCTCGGAGACATGCAACAGCGCTTCCGTACCGGGCATGATCTCGATGAACGCGCCGAACGCCGTCACCGTCTTCACGGTGCCTTCGTACGTGTCGCCCACCACGGCTTCCGCCGTCATCGCTTGCACCATCTGACGGGCGCGCTCCATCGACTCCGCGCCAACCGCGGCGATGGTCACCGTACCGTCGTCATCAACGGACAGTTCCGCACCGGTCTCGTCCTGAATGCCGCGGATGTTCTTGCCCTTCGGTCCGATCAGCTCGCCGATCTTGTCCACCGGGATCTGCACCGTCACGATACGCGGCGCGTACTTGGACAGGTCGCCACGCGGGGCGGCCATGGCCTTGTCCATCTCCGCGAGGATATGCAGACGGCCTTCCTTGGCCTGCGCCAACGCCTCTTCCATGATCGACAGATCAAGACCTTCGATCTTGATGTCCATTTGGATGGAGGTGATGCCGTCCTTGGTTCCGGCCACCTTGAAGTCCATGTCGCCGAGATGATCTTCGGTGCCAAGGATGTCGGTGAGAATCGCGTACTTCTTCCCTTCCTTGATCAGCCCCATGGCCACACCGGCCACGGCGGCCTTCATGGGCACGCCGGCATCGAACAGCGCCAGCGAGCCGCCGCAGACGGAGGCCATCGACGACGAGCCATTCGACTCCAGGACTTCGGACACGATACGCATCGTGTACGGGAAGTCGGCGAAGTCAGGAAGCACACCCTGCAGCGCGCGCTCGGCCAGGTTACCGTGCCCAATTTCGCGGCGGCTGGTGCCGCGCATCGGACGCACTTCACCGGTGGAGAACGGCGGGAAATTGTAGTGCAGCATGAACGACCGCGTGGTCTCACCCGGCTCGTTGATCGAGTCGAGTCGCTGCGCATCCTTCGCGGTGCCCAGCGTCGCGGCGACGAGCGCCTGCGTCTGGCCACGCGTGAAGAGCGCCGATCCGTGCGCACGAGGAAGCAGGCTGGTGTCGATGGAGATGCCACGCACTTCGTTCGGCTTCCGACCGTCAACGCGGAGGCCCGTATCGAGCACCTGAGCGCGCAGTTCGTTGTACTCAATGTCGCCGAGCACCGCGCTGATGTCCTTCGCGTTGTCCGGGAATTCGAGCGACAGCTGCTCGGCCGCGGCATGCTTGGCCTTCTCGATGGCCTGAATGCGCGAGTGCTTATCGGTCTGATTCAGCGCGGCGCGAATGCTCGGCGTTGCCGCCACCTTCGTGCGCTCCACGACCGCTTCAGCCGGCTCCGACTTCTTCCACGTCATCTTCGGCTGCTGCACCTTCGCGAGCAATTCGTTCTGCATGTCGATCAGCTCGCGAATACCATCATGCGAGATCTTGAGCGACTCCAGCACATCGGCTTCGGTGACTTCAAGCGCACCGCCCTCGACCATCACGATGGAGTCCTTCGACCCCGCGACGATGAGTTCGAGATCGGAGAACGCCAGTTGCTGGAACGTCGGGTTGAGCACCCAGTGTCCCTGCACGCGTCCAACGCGCACGCCGCCGATGGGGCCCATGAACGGAATCTTCGACGCGTTCAGCGCAAACGACGTGGCGAGCAACGCGAGCACATCCGCGTCATTCTCCTGGTCGGCTGAGACGACGTAAATGAAGACTTGGACTTCGTTCTTGAAGCCTTCCGGGAAGAGCGGACGGATCGAGCGATCGATGATGCGGCACGCAAGGATCTCATGATCATGCGGGCGCCCTTCGCGCTTGATGAATCCGCCCGGGATCTTGCCCGCGGCATACGTCTTTTCCTTGTACTCAACCGTGAGCGGAAAAAACGGGAGAGGACTCTGATTGTCGCTGACCGTTACGGCCGCGATGACCATCGTCTCACCAAATTGGACGACGGCGGAGCCCGCCGCCTGCTTGGCCATACGGCCAGTCTCGATTACCAGCTGGCGACCCGCGAAGGTCCGCTCGATGCGCTGCATCATCTGCTTTTAATTACCTGTTGAGAACGCAAATCGCGCGGGAGGCATTGCTGCCCCCGCGCGACGTGATGGCGTGGTCCGACTTAGTATCGGAGACCAAGTTCCTTTACGAGCGTACGAAATTGCTGAACGTCCGTACGCTTGAGATACTTGAGCAGGCGCTTACGCCGGCCAATCATGATATCGAGCCCACGCTTACCATGATAGTCTTTGTCATGCGTACGAAAGTGACCCGTCAGGTACTTGATGCGATCCGTGAGGATGGCAATCTGTACGCGGGTTGAACCGGTGTCCCCTTCGTGGGCCCGGTACTGATCGATCGTGGATGCCTTATCGAACGCCATCGTCGTAAGTTTCTCGGCGCAGCAATGCGCATGGTGCGTATCTGCGCCGCTATTCTGCGCGCAATTGGTGTGAAGCAGGGGAGTTTACTCCGTGTCGAACCGTCTGTAAAGGACCGTAACGTGCCAAGTCGCTACCTAAACAGAGAAATTGGCAAATATCGGGTCATCCGGTTCCTCGGCGGTGGCGCGTTTGCCTGGGTCTACGAGGCGATCGACCGGGATTTGGAGATTCCGGTCGCGCTCAAGATTCTCCGCCCGGAGTTCTCTGGTCACCCCGAGGCGGAGGCGCGCTTCCGCCGTGAGGCGGCCACGGCGGCGAGGCTCCGTCACCCCAACATTGTCAACGTGCGCGATGTGGGGCAGTTCGAAGGCACCTCCTTCGTCGCCATGGACCTCCTCCCCCTCTCGCTCGCCAGACGCCTCGAGGTCCTCCCCCGCATCCCCGAAGCCGATGTGGTCCTCATTGGCCTTGAAGTCGCCGCCGCGCTCGCCGTCGCCCACGCGGGTGGCATCGTCCACCGTGACATCAAACCAGACAACATCCTCATCGGCACGCGTGGCGAGGCCATCGTCGCCGACTTCGGACTCGCGCGGGCGCTCGAGAACGGCGCGGCCACCAGCGTCGGCAATGCCGTTATGGGCACGCCCCATTACTTCAGCCCGGAACAGGCGCGCGGACTTGAGGTCGACGGACGGAGCGATCTTTATGCCCTCGGCGTCACCCTGTTCCGTTCCGCGACCGGCCGACTCCCCTTCGAAGGGGATGACTGGTATGCCGTCGCGCGCATGCATGTCGAGGCACCGGCTCCCTCCGTGCGCGACCTGGTGCCCGAGCTCACCACCGCATTCGACCGCATCATCGCGCGATTGCTGAGCAAGGCGCCCGCAGATCGCTTCGCCAATGCGGTCGAGCTTGCGGACGCGTTCGCCGCGTTACCGACGGCCCCGCTCGCGCAGCGTCGTGTGCGCTCACCGTCTTCCGACACAAGTATCGGCACTCCTGGCGGCACCAGTGGCGGCTCCACCTCGGATACGGTCGCGGCCTTCCCGCCCGTGTTGACCACACCAAAGGCGGAGACGTTGCACGACGCAGGCTCCACGCGCCGCATCCCCCGGTGGCTCAGTCCGACGCTCCTCGTTGGCGTGATCGCCCTCTCCGCGTGGGCGCTTGCCCAGTGGCCGGCCCTCCGCTCGGCCGTCGGCTTGGGTGCACCAACCGACGGCCTGAATGCTGGCGTCGCCACGGGTCCGAGAGGCGCCGGAGAGGCACTGCCCGCGCCCGGCGACTCGAGCGCCCTCGCCACCCCGACAATCCCCGTAGCGGTGCCACAGAGCGCCGCAGACAAGCGGCCCATCGACCTCGTCCGCCGACAAGCCACGGCCGCCGTGCGTTCCCGTCTCACCATTACCGCGGATGATTCCGCAAACCTTTATGTGGACGACTCGCTCGTGGGACGCGGGTCCGCTGAGATCGAACGACCAAGCGCGGCCCTGCTCTCAGTGCGCGCCGTCATTGCGGACGCACCGGTGAACTGCGCCTCCGCGCAACGGGATTCCGTGGTCCGCCTTGCCGTGGGCGAGCGTCGCTCGGTGAATCTCTCGGTCAGATTCTGCGCGAGCGTTCGCCTCACGATCGTGCCGGCTGATGCGCGCGTGCGTTTTGAATCATTGGACGGCGGTACGTCCATCGAGCGCATCGACCTGAGCGCAGGCAAGATGCTGCTCGTGCCCGTCGGCAAATACGAGATCAAGGCATCCGCCCCGGGGTGTTTCCCGTATCAGGGCGACATCCTCGAGTTATCCAGACGCGATGCCACGAAGATCGTGTCGCGGAGCATCAAAATGACGTGCACCTGATGGAGCGAGGTCCAGCGGCCTCGCTACGAGGTGGCCGCAATCCCGAGGAGCAGGCCGAGGAGACCGCCCGCCATTGAGCCGGTCCAAAATGGATGGGCGTGCCACCACGGGGCGGGGGCTGGAACCATAAGCACCACGTGATCCGTGGTCACGCGCGTCACCTGCGAGGTGACGACGGCGACGGCCATGTCATTCCAGACCGACACGACGCGCAAGCGCGCCACCAGCGCATCACGATGCAGTGGGTCCACCACGTACGCCGTCATCCCTTCGCGCACCCATGACGCCTCGCGCGGCTTGAAGCGCGCCGTGCTGTCGTCAATCGCCTCAATCTCGAAGCGTGATGCGTTACGCGGAATTCGTGCAAGCGGCGGAACGGACGTCGCGACCGCAGGGGCGGACGCAGCGGGACGTCCCCGAAGCATGGGAAGCGCCTGACAAGCGGTGGTGCCACCGAGCACCAGCATCGCCGCCGCCTGTAGCAACCGTCGTCGCTGCCTCACGTCAACCATCCGGAAGCCCGCCCCCGAAGTGGTCGGTCGCACAATGGTCAGCGCGCAGCCGAGGAGAAGAGATCGTTGTAGGTCACGAGCAGAATCAACGCCAGCACGAAGAGCACACCGACACGAGCGAAGCCTTCCCGGACGCGTCCGCTGAAGGACTTGCCCATGGCCGCTTCCGCGAGCACGAGCAGAATCTGCCCTCCGTCCAACACCGGGATGGGCACCAAATTCAGAATCGCGATGTTCAGGCTGAGAAATGCGATCAGCGACCAGAGCGTCTCGGCCCCGCGACGCGCGGCCTGTACGGATGTTTTCGCAATCTGAATCGGGCCGCCCAGGTTTTTCGCCGAGACCTGCCCAGAGACCAGCCCCTTCAGGACCCCGCCCACGCTTGTCGCCATCCCCCACGTCACGGTCGCGCCAAGTACCACGGCGCGCGTCATCCCTATGCGCTCACGCGCCACCGAATCACGGACCTGAATCCCGATGCGACCCACACGGCGCGTCGCCCCCGTGGCTGGGTCTTCAACGTCCGTGGGCGTCGGAGTGATCTGCACGGAGAGTCGCTGACCGGCGCGCTCCACTTGCATGGCGACGCTCCCTACGGTGACCGGCGAGATCCGACCAATCACGTCTTCCCACGACCGCACGTTCTTGCCATCAATCGCGACAATCCGATCACCCGATGCCAAGCCGGCGGCCGCCGCCGGCGCACCGACGACGACGGAATCGATCACCGCCGGGCGATAGGCATCACCGTAGGCGTAGAAGATTCCGCTCGACACGAGCAGCGTCAGCAGAATGTTCATGATGACGCCGGCCGACAGGATGAACACCCGCGCGGCGACGGACTTGTTCTCAATCCACCGATGCTCGGGTACCGCCTTCGGACCAAAGGGCGCCATTGCATTGGCATCCCACAGGGCTGATGGGGACGCGGTTGAATCGACGGCGGGTTCAAGCGTGCCGCGATCAGCACCACCTTCGATCCCGGCCATCGAGTCATCCTCGCGCGTGGCCATCCGCACGTACCCGCCCAGCGGAATCAGCGAAACGCGATAATCCGTCTCACCACGCCGCCATCCGAACAGACGACGCCCCCAGCCGAGGGAGAACACTGGGGCGTAGACCCCCGCGAGCTTCGCCGCGAGGAAATGCCCGAGCTCATGAACAAACACCACGAGCCCGAACACGAGCAGCGGCGCGATGTAGGGTGCGAAAGTAGACAGCATGGCGTTTGAAGGGGTCGACGACGGCTCAGGAGCGTGCAGAAGGTGTGGCCGCTTGCGCGTCCACATAACGACGCGCCGTCGCGTCGGCGTGCCACAACGCGGCGAGCGAATCGGCCGGCAACGTGCCGTACGACGTCAGCGCGCCACGAACCAACGTCGCGATATCGCCAAAGCGAATACGACCGGCCAGAAACAGCGCCACGGCGGCCTCGTTGGCCGCGTTGAAAATCGCGGGCGATGCACCGCCCGCGCGACCCGCGTCGATGCCAAGACGCAGCATCGGGAAATCCTCCGTACGCACCGACTCGAACGTGAGATTGCCAAGCGCGACGGGATCGAACACTGGAACCCCGCTATCGGGCACACGGTCCGGCCACGTCAGCGCGAACAAGATCGGTAGCTCCATCGAGGGCACGCCCATCTGGGCAAGCACGCTCCCATCCACGAACTCGACAAACGAATGGATGATGCTTTGCGGATGCACCACGACATCAATCCGATCATACGGCACGCCGAACAGATGATGGGCCTCAATCACCTCAAGCGCCTTATTCGCCAGCGTGGCGCTGTCGATGGTGATCTTGCTGCCCATCTGCCAAGTGGGATGATTCAAGGCATCCTGCACCGTCGCCCCGGCAATTCGATCGGCCGTCCACGTGCGAAACGGACCACCGGATGCGGTCAACACCAGTCGACGCACTTCATGCGGCGCTCGGCCCGCGAGACACTGCAGAATCGCGGAATGTTCACTATCGACGGGGACGAGCGTGCCGCCGAATTCACGTGCGGTGGCGGTGACGATCTCCCCGGCAACGACCAACGTCTCCTTGTTGGCCAGCGCGACGCGCTTGCCGGCCTGCAACGCCGCCAAGGTCGCGGGCAAACCCGCGGCGCCAACCACGGCATTGATCACGATGTCAGCCGCCGCGTGCGTCGCCGCGTGGACCAAACAATCGGCCCCGCTCTGCCACCCCGCACGGTCAACCGACGTCTCGCCCACGTCGCCGTGCACGAGCCCAACGAACGCTGGCTGCCACCGCGCGACCTGCACGGCGAGCGCCTCCGCATTGCGGTGTGCCGTCAGCGCAACGGGGATAAACCGAGACGACTGCCGCTCGAGCACCCGTAGCGCGCTCGTGCCGATAGAGCCGGTCGAGCCGAGGATTGCGACACCAATGGCCATGGCGGGTTCAGCGATTCGGGATCGTCAGGCGGAAGGCGCCGGGATCAGCAGCCATCCGAACAGCACGTATGCGACCGGCAGCACAAAGAACAGCGAATCCAGTCGGTCGAGCGCGCCACCGTGGCCCGGGAAGATCGATCCACTGTCTTTCACACCGGCCTCGCGCTTGAACAACGACTCCGCCAAATCGCCAATCTGCGCCACGACGCTGATACAGACGGCGAACAGAATCAGCCCCCCGGGGCTGAACGCGAGTTGCGCGCGAGGACGGAGGAGCAGCGACACGTAGGCCTCGCACACGAGCACCGTCAGCACCAATCCGCCAACCGCCCCAGCGATCGTTTTCCCTGGCGAGACGGACGGGATGAGCTTCCGCCCGCCGATGGCGCGACCGGCGAAGTACGCGCCAACGTCACTGGACCACGTGAGAATCACCGGCAACACCACGACCAGCGCGCCCGCAACATCGCCGACGGCGTAGCCGAAATAGCGTAGCGCGTAGACGTAGGACAGGGTGCCGCCGGTGTACAGAATGCCCAGCGCCGTCGTAGCGACCGCCGTCAGCGGCTTGCCGTCCACGCCGCGCCGCCAAATGGCGAGAGCGATCAAAAAGAGCAGCGCGAGAACAGGCGCCGAGGTGGGTACCTGAATGAGGCCGAGATACTGGGCGTGCACGAGCAGCGGCACGCACGCAGCACTGATCACCCCCAGCACGCTGAACGGCCTACTCCCGCCTTCACGCGCCAGGCGAAAGAACTCCCATGCCGCCACGGCCGACAGCGCGCCGGCAAGGGTGGCCAGCGCGGCACCGCCGAACCAGATGATCCCCACCACCAGTGGCGCGCCGATGAGCGACACGATCACACGTCGTCCGAATTCGTTCATCGACGACTCACGTGTGCAATCGGACGAGGCCGATCAGACGGAAACGCGGCCGAAGCGCCGGTCGCGGCGCTGAAAATCAAGAATCGCGTCGTACAAGGCCGCTCGCCCGAAGTCGGGCCAGAGGACGCTTGAGATGTACAACTCCGCATAAGCGATCTGCCACAGGAGGAAATTCGAAAGCCGCTGCTCGCCGGACGTGCGGATCAACAGATCCGGGTCGGGGCATCCGGCAGTGTACAAGCGCGAGCGAATCTCGTCCTCGTTGATGGCCTCGGGCGTCAGGAGTCCCGCCTGCACATCACGAGCGAGCAAACGCGCCGCGCGTACGAGCTCCGCGCGACCGCCGTACGAGATAAAGAGATTCAGCCCGAGCTTCTCACCGCTCTCGGTCAGCTCCATGACGCGCTCAACGGCCCGTGCGGCCGGAGGGCTCAGGCGTTCAAGATCGCCGAACACGCGCACACGCACGCCCTGCTTACGCAGCTCCTCGGCCTCGCGCGCGATGTATTCCTCGAGCAGCGACATGAGCGCCGCAACCTCGGTTTCCGGCCGCTGCCAATTCTCCTGCGAGAACGCAAACAGCGATAACCACTCAACGCCGGCCTCGAGACAACCTTCAACGACGGACCGAACCGCCTTCATCCCCGAGCGATGCCCGAATGGGCGCGGCATATGCCGTTCACGCGCCCATCGTCCGTTCCCGTCCATAATAATGGCGACGTGCCGAGGCACAGCCCCATGCACGCGCAAGCGCGCAAGCAACTCGGACTCAGCGTCCGCCGCAGGGCGAGGAGCGAATGGCAGCATGGGGAATGGGCCCGGTGACCGGACTCAAACCTCCATTACTTCAGCTTCCTT
>CALQGY020000011.1 GCA_943330235.2 Candidatus Kuenenia stuttgartensis | reverse complement strand
TCGGAGACGAACGCCACGCGCTTGCCATCGGGCGAGAAGCGCGGCTGCGCATCGTACGCCATACCACTGGTGAGGCGTGTGGCCGTGCCGCCCGTGATGGGCATCGTGTACAGGTCGCCCAGCAAGTCGAACACAATCGTGCGGCCGTCGGGCGACACGTCCAGCGACAGCCAGGTGCCGGTCGTGGTCGTGAAGGTGGCGGTGCGCGCGGTCTTGAGCGGCAGCGTCACCGGCGCGGCGGCCGAGGCCTGTGCCTGTGCGGAGGCGGGCGGCACGACGATCAGCGTGCCGATCGACACGGCGGCGACGGCGAGTGCCGCCACGAGCGCCGAGGGGGTCCGCCGAGCGGATCGGGCGACGAGAGGAGGAAACGCTGGCATCGAAGGGCGGGACGGGGTGAAAGGCGTGGAGCACGCCATAAGAGGTCCGCAGAAGAGTGGCAGTTCTCAGCGTGTCGCGCGAGGGCCGCGTTACTGCTAGCGGGCGCACCGTCTCGCACGTTGCCGGTATGATCGGCGCGCCGCATACTCCCCGACGTTGGGCGGCCCGCCCGGCCGCGCACGCCCCGTCTTCTCACCTCCGGACGCGTCTCATGCCTCCTGCTCCACGCCGCGCCATCCTGGCCAGGCTGTGTTCCACCGTGCCCCTCACCGCGCTCGCTGCGGTCACGTTGGCCTCGGCCGCGCTGGCTTCGGCCGCGTCCGCACAGGGCCGCGGTGTTCAACCGCCCGCGCCGGCGGTCATCAATCTCTCCGATGATCCGATGCTCGAGCCCTTCCGCTTCCGGTCCATCGGACCGGCCAGCATGGGTGGCCGCATCGACGACATCGCCGTGTCGGAGAGTGATCCGAGCCACATCTGGTTGGGCTACGCGGTGGGCGGCGTGTTCCGGTCGGTGAATAACGGGACCACGTTCGAGCCGGTGTTTCAGACGTACAGCACCGCGTCCATCGGCGACATCGCGATCCATCCCACCAATCCGGACATCGTCTACATCGGCACCGGCGAGCCCAATAACCGGCAGACGTCCTCGTTCGGCGATGGCATCTACAAGACCGTCGACGGCGGCAAGACGTTCACGCACATGGGGCTCAAGGAAACGCAGTCCATCGCGCGCATCGTGATCGACCCGCGTAACCCGGACGTCGTCTACGTGGCCTCCCCCGGCCACTTGTTCGGCCCCAACCCCGAACGCGGCGTCTACAAGACCACCGACGGCGGCAAGAGCTGGACGAAGATCAAGTACATCGACGAGAACACCGGCTTCATCGACATCGTCATGGACCCGTCCAACAGCAACGTGCTGTTTGCGTCCAGCTACACGCGTCGGCGCAGTGGCTGCTGCTTCATTGGCGGCGGCGCGGGCAGTGGCATCTGGAAGACCAGCAACGGCGGCAAGACGTGGAGCCGCGTGACCGGCAACGGCCTGCCCACCGGCACGTTGGGGCGCATCGCGCTCGATATCGCGCGTTCCAGCCCGAACGTGCTGTACGCGCAGGTGGAAGCGGGCACGGATGCGGAAGCGGCCGCTGAGACGCCTCCGGCGGCACCCGGCGCGGCGGCTCCGGCCGGCGCCGGTCGCGGCAACGCGCCGCCAGCCGGTGGCGCAGGCGGTACGGTTCCGGCGGCGGCATTTGCGGCGGCAATGGCCGGCGGCGGCGGTCGCGGTGGCTTTGACTGGTGCAACAACGGCGTGCGCGCCGCGGGCGACACCAGCAAGGGGCCCAAGCTCGACGTGGCCAAGGGCGGCGTGTTCCGCTCCAACAATAAGGGCGGCAGCTGGACGCTGATGAGCAACTGCAACTCGCGTCCCATGTACTTCAGCCAGTTGCGCGTCGATCCGTCCAACCCGAACACCATTTATGTCGCCGGCCTGCCGGTGGCGAAGTCGCTCGATGGCGGCACGACGTTCAAGACGCTCGATCGCGCGGGTGAGCATGGCGAGCCGGCGCACGTGGACCAGCATGCCATCTGGATTGATCCGAAGAACCCCAACCACATCATGGAAGGCAATGATGGCGGCTTGAACATCAGCTACGATCAGGGCAAGACGTGGGACTTCGTCAGCACGATGGCGACGGGACTCGCGTACTGGGTCAGCGCTGATCTGGGTCGTCCGTACAACGTGTACACGGGCTTGCAGGACAACGGCAGCTGGGGCGCGCCGAGTGCGGTGCGTGGCGGCCCGGGCATCATGCATAGCCACTGGTTCGGCATCGGCGGCGGCGACGGCTTCCAGACGCAGGTCGATCCGAACGATCCGAACATCGTCTACACCGAGTCACAGGACGGCTCGACGTCGCGCTACGACCTGAAGTCCGGCGCGCAGAAGAGCATCCGTCCCAGCGCCGGTGGTGGCGGTCGCGGGGCGGGACGCGGCGCAGGTGGCGCAGGCGGTGCCCCAGGCGGTGCCGCAGCGGGTGCAACGGCCAGCATGTGCGTGGACGGCGCCATTGTCGCCGCGGGTCGTGGCGCGGGCGGCGGCGGCGGTGGTGGTGGCGGACGCGGTGGTGCCAACGGCAACGTACTCAACGCGCAGCCGGGCGACGCCTATCGCTTCAACTGGAACACGCCGTATCTCTTGTCGCCGCACAACTCCAGCATTCTCTGGTATGGTGGCAACCGGCTGTTCAAGTCGGTCAATCGTGGCGATACGTACACGGCCAGCGCCGACCTCACCAAGCAGATCGATCGCTGCAAGGTGGAGATGCTGGGTGTCGGTGGCGACAAGCCGCAGCTGTCGAAGAACGATGGCGTGGTGTCGTACAGCACGATCATCTCGGTGAACGAGTCGCCGGTGATGCCGGGCGTTGTCTGGGTGGGCACCGATGACGGCAACGTGCAGGTCAGCCGCGACGGTGGCAGCACGTTCACGGAAGTGGGCAAGAACATCACGGGGCTGCCGGCCAATGCGCTCTCGGGCAACTTCGCGTACTGGATCTCGCGCATTGAGACGTCGCACTTTGATGCCGCGACGGCCTATGTCGCCATCGACGGTCATCGCAGCGACGACCTGAAGCCGTACATCTTCGTCACGCACGACTACGGCGCCACGTTCCAGAGCGCGACCGGTGATCTGCCCGCCTCCGGCAATGTGCAGGTGGTGCGCGAAGATCCGATCAACAAGAACCTGCTCTACGCGGGTACCGAGTTCGGGTTGTTCACCTCGCTCGATGCCGGCAAGTCGTGGAAGAAGTTCATGAACGACTATCCCACGGTGCGCACGGATGACATCCTCATCCACCCGCGCGACGGCGACATGATCGTCGCGTCGCACGGCCGCAGCATCTGGATTGCGGATGACATCACGCCGCTGCAGCAGCTCACCCCCGCGCTCATGGCGCAAGACGCCGCGCTGTTCGATGTGCGGCCGGCGGTGATGTGGGCCAACGATCGCATCTCCAACCAGCGCGCCGCGGGCCAGAAGGTGTTCATCGGCGACAACGCGCCGCGCGGTACGGCCATCAGCTACTATCTCAAGACGGCCGTCACCGGTGACGTGAAGATCTCGATCATCGACGCGAAGGGACGCACGATGTGCACCTCGACGGGCGCGGGTGACGCGGGCATCAACCGCGTGCAGTGGGCATTAGTGGCACCGATGCTGGCGGGCCAGGGCTTCGGTGGACCGGGCGGCTTTGGTGGGCCCGGTGGTGGTGGCGGCGGTGGTGGCGGACGCGGTGGATTCGGTGCGCCGAACACCAGCTGCAGCGGCGGCGCGGGTCGCGCTGGCGGTGGCGGCGGTGGTGGTGGCTTTGGCGGTGGCGCGGGTGGCGTGACGCCCGGCGAATACACGGTCAAGCTTACGGTCGGCGGTAAGGACTACACGAAGCCGGTGACCGTGCTCGAGGATCGGTGGTTCACGGGGCGGTAGGTCGGCTGGGCGGGTAAACATTTTTGACACAGAGGGCACGGAGGGCACAGAGGACACGGAGAACAGCGGGGCGTTTCTCTCTGTGTTCTCTGTGCCCTCTGTGCCCTCTGTGCCCTCTGTGTCGTCCTCTGTGTCAACGCCGTCCCCGTGCGCTCCCAAACCATGACGGGCGCCGCAATCAACGGGCTCACGCCATCACGCAATCACGCCATGGCGCCGCAGCGTCTCGTCGATCGCGACGTTGAACGTGGTGCCGCTCTTGATCTCGGCAATGCGCAGGCGCTCCCGCTCCATCATCAGCTGCGCCGTCGCCAGCACCTCCTCCGCATGCGCGCGCGGCACGACGGCCACGCCATCCGCATCGCCCACGACAATGTCGCCCGGGCACACGACGATGCCGCCGCAGCTGATGGGCACGTTGATCTCCCCCGGCCCGTCGCGATCACAGCTGCCGGGACTCACCGCTCGACTGAACGCGGGAAAGCCCAACTGCCGGATCCCGTCCACGTCGCGAATGGCACCATCGACCACGATGCCGCCAATCCCCATCGCCACCGACGTCTCGCAGATCATGTCGCCAAAGACCGCACTCGTGATGTTTTCGCCCGTGTTCACCACGACGATCTCGCCCGCGCGCGCCACCTGCATGACCTTGTGAATCATGAGATTGTCGCCCGGCCGCGCATTCACCGTCACAGCCACGCCGCATAACGGCAGCCCCGTGCGCGCCTGAATGGCTGGGTGCATGAAATTGAAGCGACCCATCGCGTCGGCCACAGTACACGACGACAACGGGAGGAATCGATCGAGCAGCGCCGCCTCAATGGGCTCGGCGGAGGGCAGAATACGAAATCCCAGCTTTCCCTGCACAGACATCGGGTCACTCCTTCCGATCGGGCGATAGTGGTGAATGCGCCCCCGTCGCAGTACCTCCCGCGGGCGTCCACGCCGGAAATACGCGCCGCGACGCACGCGCCGCAACACACGCGCCGCAACACACGCGCCGCCCCATCGCCTCGGCGCGATCAACGGACCGCCGAGCCGCGACCGACACCATGCCAGCGAATCCCTGACGTTATTCTAGCATCCGTTTTGCTAGTAATCACCGTCGTCACTCTCGACGGCCGCTGCTGGAGATTCGTTCATGCCCGTACGCCCATTCCTGGCCGAGCCCCGTGTGCCCGCCTTCCGCGATCTGGCCCTGAACGCCATCGTCGCCCTCACGCCCCGCGCCGTCGAGGTCTTCGATCGCTATGGGTTTGACAGTTGCTGCGGCGGTGCGAAAACGCTGGCGCTGGTGTGCGAGACGCATGGCGTACCGCTCGACGACGTGCTGCGCGACCTGCTCGCCGTCTCCTGATCCCCCATCGCCACCGCCGTTCCCCATGGACTGGTTCGCCCAACGCTTTCTCAAGAGCGCCCTCGTCTGCCTCGGCCTCGGCACCATGATGGGCGTGTGGATGGCCGTCGCGCCGCAGGCGATCATCTACCGCCCGGCCCACGTGCACCTGAATCTGCTCGGCTTTGTATCGATGGTGATCTATGGAGTGGCGTACCACGTGATTCCGCGCTTTACCGGGCATGCGCTGCATAACCGCCGTATGGCCGGCGTACACTGGTGGTGCGCCAACGTCGGCCTCGTGTTGCTCACCGGCGGCTTTGTATGCGCTCCGCACCAACCCATCGCGTCTCGGACCCTGCTCGCCGTCGGCGCGTCCCTCGCGGCGGGGGGATCCATGCTGTTCATCTACAACATCTGGCGCACGATCGACGGCCCGGCGGCACCGAAAAAACCGCCGCGCGCTCTCGCGGTGCAGACGACTTGATGCTCATTTTGTGCGGGTGAACTCCTGACACCGCGCACTCCTTTCGAGACCACATCATGTCGCTGTACGACGAGTTGGATCTGCTGGACCAGGCCGAAGCCGACGCGCAGCATCGCGCGGACGCGATGGGCATCACGAACGACGTCGATCGCCGGCAGTTCGTGTTCCTGTCCCTCGCCAGCGCCGCCGCCACCACGTTCGGCTTCGGCGCCAAGGCGCTCGCGCAACCGCCCGCCGGCGCGGGCGGTGCGGCCGCGGGCGGCGGCTTCGCGCAGCCCCCCGCCGTCCCGCCCGTGCCGCTCGACAACATGGAAGCCGTGTCGTGGACCTTCCAGCCGTATCCGGGCGGCGTCGGGTCGCTGCTCGAAAAGACGTATCGCGAGAAAGGCATGGCCGCGTTTGCACGCCAGCCTTTCGCGTGGAACGCCACCGCGCCCGGCTCCTTCCATCTCGCGCCGTGGGGCACCGCCCCGCTGCCGGCCACCGATGAAGAGATCGCGTTCCTCCCCATGCACCGTCTCGCGGCGGCCATCAAGGCGGGCAAGCTCACCTCGGTGCGGCTCACCAAGATTTATCTCGAGCGCCTGAAGACGCTCAACCCGACGCTCTTCTGCGCCGTCACCATTCTCGAAGAGCGCGGGCTCGCGGACGCCGCGCGCATGGACGCCGAACTCAAGGCCGGCAAGTATCGCGGCCCGCTGCATGGCATCCCGTGGGGCGTGAAGGACCTGTTCGCCGTGAAGGGGACGCCCACCACGTGGGGCGCCGCCGACTTTGAGAACCGCATCATCGACGAAGACAGTGAAGTGGTCGTGCGTCTGCGTGATGCCGGCGCGGTGCTCATCGCCAAGCTCTCGTCGGGACAGTTCGCGCAGGGCGGCGTCTGGTTCCGCGGCAGCACCAAGAATCCGTGGAATCTCTCGCAGAGCTCCAGCGGCTCCTCGGCAGGCCCGGGCTCGGCCACCGCGGCCGGCTGCGTGGCGTTTGGCATCGGCACCGAGACGTCGGGCTCGATTGTGAGCCCTGCCACCACCTGCGGTATCAGCGCGCTGCGTCCCACCTTTGGGCGCGTGAGCCGGTTCGGCGGCATGGTGCTGGCGTGGTCGCAGGATCGCGTCGGGCCCATGGCGCGCACCGCGGAAGATGCCGCGATCGTGTTCAACGTCATGCACGGCGCCGACGAAAAGGATCCGGGCTCCATCACCATGCCCTTCCACTTCAATCCGAACATCGACCTCTCCAAGCTGCGCATCGGTGTGCGTGCGCAGAACGCGCAGAATCCGGACGCGACGTTCACGGCGTTCGTGGAAAAGCTCAAGGCCCTCGGTGCGAAGCCCAAGGACATCGCGGAGCCGCCCACCGTCGCCGGCAGCGCGGGTGGCATTGATGTGGAGTCAGCGGCCGCGTTCGACTCGTACGTGCAGATGAAGGCGAAGCAGCTGGGCATGGACATGGCCACAGTGCTCACGACGTATGGCCGTCAGGCCAATGGCGGTCGCGGAGCTGGCGGTGGCGGTGGCGGTGGCGGTGGCGCCAATGCGACCCCGGCCGCGGTCGCCGCGGCGGCAGCGGCGGCCAACACGGCCAACCTCAACGGCCAGCTCAATCGCTGGGTGCCGGGGCGCACGCCCACGGCGTTTGACTTCATCAACTCGCAGCGACGCCGGCACAAACTCATCACGGCGTGGCAGGAGTATCTGAAGGACATCGACCTCTACGTCGGGGCCGCCGACACCGGCGTCCATGCGCAGACGGGGCATCCCGTGGTGGTGGTGCAGATGGGCTTTGGCGTGCGCGCGCCGCAGGGTGGTGGCCGAGGCGGTGCTGCGCCCGCGACACCAGCGGCGCCGCTCAATCCGCAGCCGATCTGCACGCAGATCGCCGGCAACTTGTACAACGACGACATCATCTTGTCCGTCGCACACAAGTATCAGAGCAACACCGACTGGCTGCGCGAACGGCCGAAGCTGGGCTGATCACCACACGACAGAGCCCGGTGTGCATTCGCCAGACGAATGCGCGCCGGGCTCTGTTGTTGTGCCCTATCGGTGGCGCATGGATTGCCGGATCAGCGCACCGTACCCACGCACGACCCCACCGGCGCGTCGCCCACGGCAAAGCGCAGCACGTGCAGCGCATCGAGAATGGTGAGCGCGCCATCGCAATTGGCATCGCCATTGGGGAACACCGTGTTCGCGGGCTGCACCGACAGGCCCACGAGGGCCTGCTGAATAATGAGCGCGTCGGCGGCGTTCACCACGCCGTCGCCGTTCACATCGCCACGCCGCACGGCGGACGCGGTGTTGAAGTCGTACGACCAGATGCCGCGTCCGTACGTGGCGGCGACCAGCCGCTTCGTGGTCTCGTTGTAGACCAGATCCGTCACGCGGATCCACGGCACCCCCGACTCGCGCGTCCACGTCACCCCGAGATCGGGGCTTGAATAGACGCCGTACATATTGCCGATGAAGAGCCGCCCGTTGGGGCCCCACGCGGCGGCCTGGGTGGCCACATCAGGCAGCGTGCCGGTGATGTTGGTCCACGACTCACCACCGTCACGCGTGAGATACACGTGGCCCGTGCCACTGCTGGTAAACGTCACCACCGCTTTCGCCGCATCCTGTCGATCGACCGCGAAGTCGCCTACGGCGCGCGACGGCAGCGTGGCCGAGGTGCCGTTCCACGTGACGCCGAAGTCGCGACTGACTTTCACGTTGGCATCACTGGTCCCGACGTAGATGGTGTTGGAATCAGACGGCGCCAGCGCGATGGCGGAAATGGTGCCGGTACCGCGCGTGAGGTCGGTGGTGATGGCGTTCCAGAGCGCGCCCTCGTTCTCCGTGCGGAAGAGGCGCGCGCCGCCGAAGTAGAGGCGCGTGGGGCGCGTGGCATCAACGACAAAGGGCGCGATGAACGCACGCCGCTCGGTGGTGGACGACGGAATACCGTTGGTCACCGTCACCAAGGAACCGGTCAGCGCATTGGCGCGCACGAGATTGCCGTTCTGACTGGAGACGTAGTACGTCGTGGGCGTGTTGGGGTTGATGGCGGTGAAGGCCCCATCGCCGCCGAATACGCCGTTCCACTGCGTCATGCCGTTGCGCGCAATGATGGTCCCGTTGTCCTGCATGCCGGTGAGGATGCCGGTCGGATCGGTGGGATGCAGCGACAGCCCCGCGTAGTGCAGCGTGGTGGCGAGCCCCGCGTTGATTGACTGGAACGCGTCACCGCCATCGCGCGACAGAAACGCGCCGCCGTCGCTGCCGGCCAGCACGCGACGGGCGTCCGACGGATCGACCAGAATCACATGCCAGTCGCAATGAATGTTCATCGCGATTTCCTGGAACGTGGTGCCGCCGTCTTTGGATCGATACGCGCGCACGCCGCCGACAAAAATATTGTCGGGGTTGGCCTGATCGAGGGCGATCATCAGATCGTAGTTGCCCTGGCCGCCAAAGTTGTTGCGGTTGGCCACGGCCGGGGGCGCATTCACGCCGGAGGCGGCCAGCGTGGTACGCGTCGCGGTGGAATCATCCCAGCGGTATAAGCCGCCAAACGTCGAGTTGGGCGCCGACGCGAGCAGCCACACCGATCCGGGCTTCGCGCGCGACACGGCAATCTCAATGCGTCCCACCGAGTCCGCGGGGAAGGCCGACAACGCTGCCCACGTCGCGCCGCGATCTTGCGAGCGCCAGAGGCCGCCCGGCGTGGTGCTGCCGCTTACGCCGCGGCGCGCCGCGTACATGATGTTCGGATTGGTGGGGTGCTGTACGATGTCGCTGAACGTCAGCGCCGGCGACACCAGCGTCCACGCCTGCCCCGAGTTCACCGAGCGGTAGATGCCGGTGTTCGTGGCGGCCACCAGCGTCGTCGTGCTGGCCGACCCCGCCGAGGCCCGATCGACCAGCAAGCCATAGAACACCGACGGCACCGCTGTGCCGACGACAAACGGCGCGGTCGCGATGTTGGTCCACGAGGTGCCGCCATCGATACTGCGCAACACGCCGCAGCCGTAGGTGGCTTCGGACGGTTCGCCGGTGCCGGCGTAGATGATGTTGGGGGTGACCGGATCGATGGCCAGATTGCCGATCACCAGCGAGCACTGCCCATCGGTGAGCGGTACCCACGAGGCGCCTTCGTTGGTGCTCTTCCAGACGCCACCGGCGGCCGTGCCGACAAAGAGTGTGTTGCGCTCCGTCGGATGGAAGGCCACCGTGGGCACGCGCCCCGCATCCAGCTGCGGCAGCGAACCGAAGAACCCATTGTCGCCGTAGAAGCCCAGCGGCCCGATCGACGACCAGACGCCGGGCACGGGGACGGGGACGGAGATCGCGGCCATGCGCGGCTGCTCTCGCAGCCAGGCGGCAAAGGTCGCGCCGGAGCGCGGCTCTTCGGAGCCGGGGATCGCATCCCACAGCTCGATGAGCGCGCGACGCCGCACATCACTGTCGGCCTCGCGCTGGACGGGCGGCCGCTGTGCGTGCGCGACGACGGGCAGCACCGCGCACGCGAGCGTCGCGAGCACACGACGGGGAACGGCGCTGAACAGGCGCACACCAGTCATCGCAACACTCCCAGTTGAAACGGCAGCGCGTTGGAGGTGCCGCGCGCGGTGGTCACGGTCACGCGGTACGTGCCCGCCGGCAGCGGCAACGGCGGCGCTTCGCCGCGCCCCGGCTGCTGCGTGTCATCCAGCGGCACCATAAAGCGCAATTCGCGGTCCGACCGACGCGGGACCTGCACCAACACCACGGGACCGAAGTGCACCGTATTCATCGCGGTAAACCCACGCCCGGCGATCACCACTTCCACCAATTCGCCGCGCGAGACATCGGCGGTGGTCGGCGTGAGCGCCGTCAGCTGCGGCGCCGCGGTACGACAGGCCGTTGCCATGGCCGTTGCCGGCACCGCCAGCGCGGCGGTCAGTAGCCATCGCGAGGAGCCAGACGCCAGGCGGCTCATGGTGCGATCTCCCGCCGCACGCGAATGGAATCGGCGAGCGGCCGGCCCATCGCATCGCGCATATCCTGCACCGCGAGCTGCCACGCCATGGCGGGCACCCCCGAGGACTTCACATACGTCACGGTCAGCAGCGAGCCACTGTGCGTCCCTTCCACCCACGCGCCGGCCAGCCGAAGCTCGCCGTCCACGTCGTGGCAGGCCAGCAACGGCGCCCCCTGCCCCGCCTCGCAGCCGACGTAGCGCCATCCCACCGGCGCGGTAATTGTCGCTTGCAGGCTGCCAATGGAGGCCGTCGCGCCGGGCGCGAGGTGCAACGCCACAGAGGCACTGTCCTGTCGTGTCGCCACGAGACGCAGCTCCATCAGCGTGCCCGCGGGATGCGGCATCGCGACCACATCAACGGTCCGCTGACAGCCGCTCGCCACACCAGCGAGCAGCGCCAGCACGGCAAGGAGGTGCCGGCGTCGCGGGAAGGCGGAATGTCTCACCGGATGATCACCACAGGGTTGAAGGTGCTGGCCGACGTCGTGAGCCGCGCCAACGAGCTATCCACTAACTCATTGAGTGTCAGCACGATCTGATTGGCGGCGTTGCGGGTGCGCACGCGGCAATTGAGGCGGATGAGGGCAACGGTGCCGCCCACCGGCGTCGTGGTGGCAAACGTCACGCGCGCCGCCTCCGAGAAGTCGGCCCCGAGTGAAGACAGCACCACGCCCGCGCGCAACGTGGTCACCGAGGTCACGGTGAACGGATCGTACGGCGACGCCGACGAACCCGGCCAGGCGATCTCGAAGTCGGCCGCGCTCAAGAGCTTGCCGTCGCGCATCTCCACTTGCACGGTGATGGAGAACGTGTCGGTCGCGACGAGGCGATAGGCCGTTGACGCGGTGCGCAGCAGCGGCCCGGAACTGTTGGCCGGTACGAACACCAACAGCGAATCGCTGACGGCGCTGTTGGTGTTGGACTCCGCCACCACAAACGTCCGCCCGCCCTGCACGCCAGTAATGAGCCCCGTGCTCGATACGGTCGCGCGCGACGGATCACGCGCGGTCCACCGCACCGCGGTCGCCGGGAGCGTGACGCCGGCCGCGTTCTTGACCAAGAGCGCGGGCTGCACGGTCGCGCCCGGCCCGGTCACCACCACCACCCGCTGCGTCGTGTCACCGGCCGTCAGCGACGTGCTCACGATCACCGGTTCGGCCGACGCGCTGCGGACGCTGATGGCCGCGGTGGCGCTGCGGCCTTCCACCGTGGCCGTGATGATCGTCGCACCAGCACTCACACCAGTCACGCCGCCGGTGCTATTCACCGTCGCCACCGACGGGGCGCTGCTCGTCCACGACACCGCGCGCCCGGTCAGCGCGGCGCCGTTGGCATCGCGCGGCGTCGCGACCAACGCCACCACATTCCCTTCCACCACGGACGCACTGGACGGCGAGAGCGTCAGGGATGCGACGGGGATGGCCGTAATGGTGGCGGTCGAGGTGCCGATCACCCCATCGACGGACGCTGAGATGGTGGCGCTCCCCGCCCCGACGCCGGTGACCACGCCCGCGCTACTCACGGTCGCGATGGCCGCGCTGCTCGAACTCCACGTGATGGTGCGCCCTGCGATCACGCTGCCACCAGCATCTTTTGCGGTGGCGACCACGGCCTGCGAGGCGCCGACCAACGCGGTGAACGCGCTCGGTGACAAGGTCACCGTCGCGACGGCCACGGGTGTCACGCTGAGCGCGGCGCTGCTGGTGATGTTCTCGATGGTCGCGGAAATAACGGCCGATCCCAACGCCACCGCCGTCACCAATCCGGCGGCGCTGACGCTGGCCACCTGGCTGTTGCTGCTCGTCCACGTGACCGCGCGTCCCGTGAGGGGCGCACCGGCGGCATCGCGCGCGCTGGCGCTGAACAGCTGCGTGGCGCCTTGGGCCAGCGACGCGGCGGGCGGCGTCAGTACCACGGACGCCACCGGGGTCCGCACCGTAATGGTGGCGAAGCCGGCCTGCCCCTCGCTGGTGGCCGACACGGTCGTGGTGCCCTCGGCGACGCCGGTGACGACCCCGGCCACCGAGACCGACGCGACGGCGGGTGACGAGGAGGACCACGTGACCACGCGCCCGCTGAGCGCCGCGCCCGACGATCCACGCACCGCCGCGCTGAGCGTGGCCGTCGCTCCCGGGGCCAGCGTCGTCACGTTCGGCGTGACGTCAACGGCCGCGACGGACTCGCGCGGAGGGACGGGGGCAACAATGCTTTTGGTACCGCCCCCACCGCATCCGGCAAGCGCGACGAGGGTGCTCAGCACGGCCAGCACGGCGCGCGGACGAACGAAACGCACGGGAAGCGTCATGGCACGGAGGAGTGAGGAAGGGCTCGATCCCCTGCAGGATCACGAGCGGAGCGCGAATAGTCCAGTCCGCCATCCATCAGGAATTTACGACACCGCGCCGAGGGTGCCGGGTCCACCGGCGGGGTCTCACCCCGGCTTGCCACCCGGTAACCGCGCCAACGTGGCCTCGAAGGCCGCGCGCGTGGCGGTGTCGGTACTGACGCGACGCGTCAGGCGCATGAATTCCGCCTCGGTCAACCCGTACTCCTTCAGGATTCGCACGATGCCAACCTGCAACTTGTCGCGGAGCGTCGCCTGCACGTCGGCTTTTTTCGCCTTCGGATCAGCGAGTTCGGCCTGCACCTGACCGCGGAACGCCGAGACCGCGATATGGGCCTTGGCAAACGTTTCCATGCTGGCGGCGCTGATCGCGCTATCGGCGGACTGGGCGTGGAGGCCGGCCCCGGGCGAGACGAGCACGAGACTGCACAGCAGGGGGAGGAGCCGACGAACGAGTGTCAGCGACATGCGAGGACCTGTCCTGAGGAGGGGGACTGCGTGGCGGACCTCGGCTAAGGTCCGCTTCCCACCGGCAGACGTCAACCAGTCGGGCACGGATTCCTTGCGACCCGGTGCGACTTGAACGCACATTATGTGCTCCCGCCCTCTCCAGCAGTCCCGCCGCCCCTTTTCCAAGGTTGTGCATGCGGACCGTCTCTGCCCTTTCCGTCCTGTTCGGCGTCTTCGTGGTCCTCCCCAAGGACGCCACGCCGCCCGCTCCACCCAAGCTGCCGTTGCCGCGCGTGCACGCCGCCGTGCCCTCGGCATCGGGTACAGCATCGCGTACAACATCAGGTGAGCCATCGCACGCGACATCGCACGCGACATCACGCGAGTCAGCGCACGCGGCCGCGTACACCGCGCGACGCCCGTCATCCGTCGAGCTCAATGCGGTGGTGAAGCAGTACTGCCAGAAGTGCCACAACCCCACCATGAAGCGCGGCAATCTGTCGCTCGCGACGTTCGATGTGGGTACGGCACCGCTGCAGCCTGAAGTCGCCGAAAAAATGGTGGCGAAGCTGCGGTCGGGCATGATGCCGCCTGTCGGATCAGCGCGCCCGTCGGCCGACACGGTCGATGCCCTCGTGGCCAGTCTCGAGCATCAGCTCGACTCCTCCGCCATCGCGCATCCGAATCCCGGACACCGCACGTTCCAGCGTCTGAATCGCGCGGAATACCGCGAGTCGGTGAAGCAGATTCTCGGACTTGAGGTGGACGCGGCGGTGTATCTGCCGCCCGACACCAAGAGCGACAATTTCGATAACATCGCCGACGTGCAGGCGCTCTCGCCGACCTTGCTCGACGGCTACCTGCGTGCTGCCAGCGACATCAGCTGGCTCGCGCTCGGCAATGCCAACGCCTCAGCGGCATCGCATACGTACACGGTGCCGAAAATGGCATCGCAAACCGCGCACGTGGACGGCGCGCCGTTCGGCACGCGCGGCGGCATCGCAGTGGAGCATCTGTTCCCGGCTGATGGCGATTATCGCTTCGATGTGAACTTTTTCCACGAGACCACGGGCGCTTTCGCGGGCGGCATCGCGCGCGGTGAGCGTATCGAGATCTCAATCGATGGCGAGCGCGTCGCGCTGCTCGACATCGACCGATTCATGCACGCGTCCGACCCCAACGGCGTCGCGATGTCCACGGAGGCGGTGCGCATCACCGCCGGGCCGCATCGTCTGGCGGCGGCGTTCATCCCGCCCGGATTCCAAGGGGTCGCGCTCGATCTCATCTCGCCGCTCAAGTACTCGCTGAGCAGCACCTCCAACGCCACCGCGTACGGCTTCTCCGAGCTGCCGCACCTGCGCGAGTTCACCATCAAGGGCCCGCTCAGCGTCACCGGCGTGTCCGAAACGCCGGCGCGTCGGCGCATCTTCACCTGTCGCCCCAGCGCCACGTTGGCGGCGCGCACGTGCGCACAGTCCATCATCACGCGTCTGGCCACCGACGCGTACCGCCGGCCGCTGACGGCCGAGGACACGAAAGGACTGATGTCGTTGTATGACGCCGGCAGTGCGGACAAGGCCGGCTTCGAAGCCGGTGTGCGTTCGGCCATGGAAGGGCTGCTGGCCAGCCCCGACTTCGTCTTCCGCTTCGAGCTCGCGCCCAACACGGCCACACCGGGCACGGTGTACAAGCTGCGCGACATGGACCTCGCCTCACGCCTCGCGTTCTTCCTGTGGTCAGGCCCGCCGGATCGCGCGCTCATCGACCTCGCGGCGCGCAACCAGCTCTCGCAGCCGGCCGTGCTGGAGCGGCAGGTGCGCCGCATGCTCGCCGATCCGCGCGCCAGCACCCTCGCCACGCGCTTCGCCTCGCAGTGGCTGCGCCTCCCCGATCTCGACATGGTGCAGCCGGACATCCGGCAGTATCCCGATTTCGACGAACAGCTGCGTGGCGCGATGCGCAAAGAGACCGAACTGTTCTTCGACAGCTTCGTGCGCGAGGACAAGAACGTCCTCGACTTGTATCGCGCCGACTACACCTACGTGAACGAACAACTCGCGCGGCACTACGGCATTCCGAACGTGGCCGGCAGCGCCTTCCGCAAGGTGAAGTATCCCGATGATTCTCGTCGCGGACTGCTGGGGCAAGCGAGCATCCTCACGCTCACGTCGCACGCCGGTCGCACCTCGGCCGTCGAGCGCGGCAAGTGGGTGATGGAAGTGATGCTGAATAGCCCGCCGCCGCCGCCGCCGCCGGGCGTGCCCGACCTGGAAGCCACACCGGGCGCCAACGGCGCACGCACGCTCACCGTGCGTGAACGCATGGAAGAGCACCGCAAGAATCCGGCGTGCAGCTCGTGCCACAAGATGATGGACCCCATCGGTCTCGCGATGGAGAACTTCGACGTCACGGGTCGCTGGCGTGTGCGCGACAACGGCATGCCCATTGATTCGCGCGGCGATCTGTGGGATGGCTCGAAGGCGCAGGGACTCCCCGAGTTGCAGGCGGCGCTGCTCAAGCGTCAGGAGACGCTGCTGCGCACCTTCACGCGCAACATGCTGGCCTACGCCACCGGCCGGCGCGTCCAATCGTACGATATGCCCACCGTGCGCGGCATCGTGCGCGAGGCGGCCACGAAGGACAATCGCATGTCCGCCTACATCCTCGGCGTCATCCGCAGTCCCGCGTTCCAAATGCAGCGCATCGACGATCCCGCGAAGACCAACGCGGCCATGCAACCCGAAACTTCATCCCGCTGAGGACGCGCCCCATGGCCATTATCACTCGCCAACCGCTCGACCGTCGTACGTTCCTTCAGGGGATGGGCGCGATGGTGGCGCTCCCGTACCTCGACGTCATGCGCCCCGTCGGCCGCTTCGCGAGCGCGGCCGCCGACCCGATGCGCATGCTGTTCATGGAAATGGTGCACGGCGCCGCCGGATGCAGCCCGTACGGACTCACGGAAAACCTGTGGGCACCGGCCGGCACGGGATCGTCGTTTGACCTGAGCGCGACGTCGCTCTCGCCGCTTGAGCCGTGGCGCAAATACCTGAGCATCATCAGCAACACCGATGTGCGCATGGCGGAGGCGTACAAGTCCGAGGAGATCGGCGGCGACCATTTCCGGTCGAGTGCGGTCTTCCTCACGCAAGCGCACCCCACGCAGACGGAAGGCTCAGACATCTTCGTTGGGGCCTCCATCGACCAGATGTACGCGCAACGGTTCGGCCAAGGCACACCCATCCCGTCCATGCAGCTGTGCATCGAGCCGCTGGACCGTGCGGGCGGATGCGCCTATGGCTACTCGTGTATGTACACGGATTCCATCAGCTGGGCGTCGCCCACCGATCCGCTGCCGATGATCCGCGATCCGCGCGTGGCCTTCGAGCAGCTGTTCGGTGTCGGTGGCACGGCCGCCGAGCGCGCCTCTCGCACCCGCAGCACCGGCAGTGTGCTGGATTGGATCACGCAGCGCGTCGGCCAGTTGCAACGCGAGCTCGGCACCGCCGACCGGCAGCGCATGGATCAGTATCTCGAGAACATCCGCGAGATCGAACGGCGCATCCAGCACGTGGAATCGCGCAACGCCAGCGGCGAGGAGCGCGAGCTCTCCGGCGCCCCCACTGGCGTGCCGGATTCGTACACGGATCATGTGAAGATCATGTTCGACCTGCAGGTGCTCGCGCTGCAGAGCGATATGACCCGCGTCTTCTCGTTCAAGATGGGCCGCGATGCCTCGGCGCGCGTGTTCCCCGACAGCGGCGTGCTCACCGGCTTCCACCCGTCATCGCACCACGGCAACAACCCGGCCCGCGTGCGGGAGTTCGCGGAGATCAACCGCTACCACGTGGGGCTGCTGCCGTATCTGCTCGACAAGCTCAAGACCACGATGGATGGCGACAAGTCGCTGCTGGAGAAGACCGCCATCGTCTACGGCTCGCCGATGTCGGACAGCAATACGCACAACCACCGGCGCTGCCCGCTCATCGTGTTGAGCGGCGCCAACGACAAGCTGCCGGGCAACGTGCACCTCAAGGCCCCGGACGGCACGCCCATGGCCAATGCGATGCTCAGCCTCATGCATCGGGCGGGTATGGACGATCTGCATTCCTTCGGTGACAGCACCGGCGAGTTCACGTTCTAACCACGGACTGCAATCATGGGACTCACTGATACGCCCTCGTTGCGCCGTCGTCTTGGCGCGCTCGCCATGGTCCTGCCGATGGGCGGCACCATGGCGCTCCACCGACCGGTCGTCGTCGCACCGTCGCACGCCGCCCACCACACGGCCCCCGACAAGGCCGCCTCGGTCGCCGACGCCGCCATGCGCGGTGATGTGGCCGCCGTGCGCGCCCTCGTGCTCAAGGGCGGCGACGTCAACGCCGCGCAGGGCGACGGCATGACCGCGTTGCACTGGGCCGCCAACCGCGGGGACTCCGCGCTGACGCGCGTGCTGGTGCAGGCGCGTGCCAACGTTGGCGCCACCACGCGCATCGGTGCCTACACCCCGCTCCACATCGCGGCGCAAAACGCGAGCGCGTCGGTGGTCCGCGTGCTGTTGCGCGCCTCGGCCAACGCCCGCGCACTCACCAGTGATGGGGTCACCGTGCTGCATCTCGCGGCGATGGGCGGCGACACGGCTATCATCTCCGCGTTGCTCAAGGCCGGCGGCGACGTCAACGCCATCGAGCCGCTCGGTGATCAGACGCCGCTCATGGTGGCCGCCGAACGTGGCCGCACCGATGCCGTACGCCTGTTGATGGCGCGCGGTGCCGATTGGCGCCGCACGGCCAAGACCATGGACCCGATGGCCAGCTCCGCACAGGACCGGCAAGCCAAGTCACGGCGCAATGCCGTGCTGGCGCAGCTGCGTGAGCAGCAGGGGGCCACGAAGAACCCCAACTGGCAGCCCGATTCGAAACAGGTGCAGGCTGCGGTGAAGGCCGCCCTCGAAGTGGAACGCCAGAGCGCCGGCGCCGCGGCATTGGCCAGCAATGCTGAAGCCACGGCAGCCGAGGAAGCGCGCTTGGCCGCCCAAGGGGGCGCTGGGCTGGATGATGACTCGCCGGGCTACACCGAGCTGCTGGGGCTGCAGGGCGGGCACACCGCGCTGCTCCTCGCGGTGCGTGAAGGCAATCAGGAAACGGTGAAGGCCTTGCTGGCCGGCGGCGCGGATGTGAATCAGGTCAGCGCCGGCGATCATACCAGCCCCCTGTTGATGGCCGCCATTAACGGGCAGTATGACGTCGCCATCCAGCTGATCGCGGCGGGCGCCGATCCGAACCTCGCCAGCGAGGCGGGGGCGACGCCGCTCTTCGGCGTGTTGAACAAGGAGTGGGCACCGTCCTCCCGCACGCCGCAGCCGGCGTATCACCTGCAGCAGCGCGCCAGCTACTACGACGTGATGGCGGCCCTGCTCAAGGCCAAGGCCAACCCGAACGTGCGGTTGGTCCGCTCGCTCTGGTACACCACCTACAACCGCGACAATCTGCGCGTCGATTTCGCCGGGGCGACCCCGTTCTTCCGCGCCGCGTACGCCACCGACATCCCCGCCATGAAGATGCTGCTCGCGGCGGGCGCCGATCCCAAGATCGGCACCATCAAGCCCGTCGCCCGCATTCGGCGCGGTGCGAATGTCCTGGTCACGAAAGAGGATCCGTCCGGACTGCCGCCGGTGCCTGAAGGCGGGCTTGGTGAGACGCCGCTCCACGCCGCGGCCGGCGTGGGCTACGGACAGGGGTTCGCCGCTAACGATCACCGGCACGTCAACGAAGGCTGGATGCCCAGCGTGAAGTTCCTCATCGAGGAGCTGGGCGCGGACGTGAACGCGCGCGATTACGGTGGCTACACCGCGTTGCATTTCGCCGCCGCTCGTGGCGACAACGAGATGATCAAGTACCTCGTCTCCAAAGGCGCCGACGTGAAGGCCGTCGCGCGGAACGGACAGACCACGGCAGACATGGCGAATGGGCCGGTGCAGCGCGTCTCCCCGTTCCTCGACACGATCAAGTTGCTCGAGGAGCTGGGCTCCAAGAACAACCACAAGTGCATCTCCTGCTGATCTGACCCACCAAGACGGACCACGAAGGCCGGTGCGCGCTTAGCGTGCGCCGGCCTTCGCGGCTTTGTATTGCTCGAGTGCCGCATTGACCTTCATGTCCACGGCAATCTTGCCGATGGCGGCCGTCGCCTTCGTCGGATCGCCACTGACACCGGCGTCAGGACTGCCGCCGCCCGGCGCCAACTTGTCGGTGCGAATGCCCTGCCCGAACACGTAGAGGAGCTGCGACGTATCGCTGGTGCCGGCGTGCGATCCGACCGTCGCCTCATCCCACCCAAACGTTTTCTGCAGATAATCCCGCAGGGCAATGCGCGACTTGGCGTAGTAGTCCACCAGCCCGTACACATGCACGCCCGTACCGGCCCACTCCGCGTCGAGGGCCTTCGCCACATTCGTGATGCCATCCTGATTGCCACCGCTGTCGCCGATCAGCAGGATGTCGGTAAACCCGTGCACGCGGAGTGAGCGCACCGCCGCGTCCAAGAGGCGATCGTAGCTGGGTGACGGCAGCGAGATGACGCCCGGCTTATCGCCAAAGCCGGGGCGCGTGTAATCGCCCTCGGGGACGTACTGGATGGTCGGCGCGACTAAGGCGTTTCCCAATCGCTCGGCCATCTGCCCGGCCGCGAAGGTCACGATGTAGTTGTGCTTCCCCATCACCATGTGCGGCCCGTTCTGCTCGGTGCCACCGGTGGGGATGATGACCGTCCGCTTACCGCCCGCAATGGCATCGCGAATTTCCGTCCACGTCATGGCCTCGAGATACGGTGGGCCATAAAGGTTGGGGCGCGCCTGCGCCTGCGCCTGGGCCTGCGCCTGGGCCTGCGCCTGCGCTGGACGCGCACCGCTCACGCCGAGGGCCAGCAGCGTGCCGATCACGAGGGCTCCGTACGGGGTACGCATCAGTTGCCTCCACGCGCTGAGAGCGACGACCGAATCTGCGCGAGCGCGTTGTCGATCTTGATCTGCACCAACTGCTTGCCCAACTCGGCGCTGGCCTTGGTCGGGTCGCCGCTGACACCGCTTTCGGGAGATCCGCCCGACGGGGCCAGCCGCTCACGCCGCACGAGGGCGGGATTGACGAACAACAGTTCCGACGTGTCCACCATACCGGCGTGGCTGCCGATGGCCTCCATCGAATAGCCGAGGCCACCCAGGTACGTGCGAATGTCGGCGGTGGACTTGGTGTAGTAATCGCCGATGAACAGCGCGCGCCCCCCGATGTCTTTCCACGCGACGTTCAGCGCATCCGCGGCGGCCTTCATGCCGGACTGATTGCCGCCGGAATCGCCGATGAGAATGACCGTCGTGAAGCCGCCGGCGCGCAGGCTCTTCCCGGCGTGCACGAGCAGTTCGACAAAGCGGTCTTCGGGCAGCGTGATGGACCCCGCCTTGGCCATGTGCCCCTTGAGCGGCGCGTCCCAACTGCCTTCAGGCACATACGTGATCACGGGCGCGACGATGGCGTTGCCCAGTGCACGGGCAATGCGCTCGGCGTTGTACTGCATGACGAACTTGTGTTCGCCGGTCACCATGTGCGGGCCTTTCTGCTCCTGCCCCGCGGTGGCGATCAGAATCGTGGTCGTGCCCGCGCGCTGGAGATCGCGCACTTCCGGCGAGGTGAGCTCGTCGAGGAACACCGGATGGGCGGCCGGCTGCGCGCCGGCGCGACCAGCCGCCATGCCCAGGCAGAGCAGCGCAGTGAACATCTGTCGCATGAACAGCGTCCTTGGTGAATGAGGTGAGACGAAGAGCGGAGAAACCAAACGTGGCGCCCCGAGCCTAGGACGCCACGCGTGGTACGGCGGATCACCACGTCGTGCGTTACGGCGTGGTGTAATTCGTGTTCGTCTGCTTCTCCGACAACGGCGTGGCGAAGCACATATCGCGCCCCGTCATGTCTTCCTTAGCGTCCAGCGTGCCCGGGCGGTTGAGCGCCTTCCACCGGCGCATGTCGCCGAGGCGACGGCCTTCCAGCCACAACTCGATGCCACGCTCGCGCTTGAGCATCGTCCAGGCTTCCGTGATGTCGGCCGCCGACACCGGCGCCAACGCCAGCGCGGTGCGACGACCGTTCATGGACGTCAATGCACCGGACACATCGTTGGCCACCAGCTTGGCTTCGGCTTCGATGAGACGCATTTCCCAACCCGACGTGAGGTTGATCGGCGAGGTCAGTGCCGGATACTTCGTCTGGAAGTACCAGCGCACCTTGCCCAGCGAGCCCACGGCGGCGTCACCCTGGAGGATGGTGAGGCTGCTGTCAAACGGCACGCGCGGATCACGCGTAGTTTTGCGATACGCCTCGATGTACGTGTTCCACACCGTGTGCGCGCGATACGGCTGGTTCGCGCTGGCCCAGAAGATGCGATTGTACTGATCGAGTTCGTTCTGGTAGTACGGCATCTTGTACGTCATGGTGCTGGGCACCAACGCCGCGTCGGCCGCCGCGCCGACCGTGTTGTTGCGCAGCAAACGCACGGATGCACGACCCGCAGTGGCGGCCTGCGCCAGCGCGGTGTTGTTTGCCGCCGTGGCCACGGTCATGGCTTCTGTGAAGTACGCCTCGGCGCGCTCCAGATACACCGTGTAGGCTTCCGGCTTGCCACCGTTGATGATGCCGTCACAGAAGTTCTCGCCGAGGTGGCGATTGGCATAGCCGGCCCAGACGAGCGCCTGCGCCAGCGTCGCGCTGGTGGCCGACGCGGCGCCCAGCACGTTTTTGGTGCGCGTCACCGCATCTTCAGCAGTCCAGCGTGCGCGCTGGGAATAATCCCACCACGTGCTGCCGTCGTCATCCGTCAGCTTGCCATTCTGGGCCTGCACCGAGATGCCGAACGAGCCGGTGGAGCCACCGGGAAAAATTTCGCGCGCGACCGCACCGCCGGTATACGACGTCCAGTTCAGCGCTTCGGACAAGTCACGACCGGAGCCCGCCACCAGCGAGTTCAAGGCGCTCGGTGAATTGAGTGCATCGGCCTGGATGGGGCCGGGATTGACCGCGTCCAGCGCGCAGCCCGAGATGCCAGCGAGGATCGCGAGCGGTGCCGCGACACGGGCAAGACGACGCGGCATGGACACGCGGGTCGAAGAAAAAGTCATACGCATCGGCATGGGCCTCAGTAAGAGATGCGGAGTGACATCAGAAACGTCGCGGGCGCCGGGATCTGTTCATTGATGCCGCGCACCGTGGCGTTGAACGAGTCGTTATTGGTCATCTCAGAATCGAAGAGCGGCATGCCGAAGTTGTGCCGCATGATGTTCTGGGCCGAGAAGACAAACGTGCTGCTGGCCGTGCGCGGGATGAGCTTGCCGAGCGGCACCGTCAACGAGATGTCGCGCACCCGGAAGAAATCGGCCTTGAAGATGAACATGTCCGTGCGGACGTTGGCCGGAATGCAGGTGAGCGTCTCACGGACCGTGATAGGCTTGCCGGCGGAGATGTTCGCATACGCATCGAAACAGGTCGGCCACAACACCGAGCGCGAGAGCGCGTTGTACGACGCGCCTTCTTCGATGTACGCGCCGCCCTGATACTCGCCGCGCATGGAGAGGCTGATGTTCTTCCAGCCGCGGATATTGATGCTGCCGCCGATGATCTTGGTGGGCTGGCTGGGACCGAAGTCGTAGTTGGACACGGTATCAGGCGCCGCACCACGCGCATCCGGATTGCGAATGAGCTTGCCGCGCACCACGGGAGCCGGCTGCCCCTGCACCACCCAGCCGGAGTTGCCCACGCTGAACGACGGTGCCCCGCCGAGGCTCACCACTTCGCTGTTGTTCGTGCTCACGTTCAAGCCGGCACGCAGGCCGAAGTGATCGCGATTGATGATGTCATGATTGATCGCGACTTCAATGCCCGCCTTGTTCATCTCACCGACGTTCTTCAACGTGTTGTTGAGGAAGCCGAGGCTGGGGATGGAGCGCACGCTGAACAGCGCGTCCGTCGTGGTGGCGTTGAAGTACGTGAAGTCGATGGTGGTCCGGCCGCTGAACAGCGTCTGATCGAAGCCGAGTTCCATTTCCGTCGTGCGCTCAGGGCCCAGGTCGGCGTTACCGACGTTGAGCGGACGCACCGCCGTGGCCGTGCCCCAGCCCACCTGGCTGTACGTCCGCACGGCGGCGAAGGCGCCCGGTGCACGACCGGCAGCGCCGTAGGCACCACGGAGCTTGAGCGTGCCGTACTTCTCCTTCCAGAACCCTTCGTCGGACACCACCCACGAGCCGGACATCTTCGGATAGAGCTGCAGACCGAAGTCCTTACCGAACGCGCTGTTGCCGTCGAGACGCGCGCCCACCGTGAAGAAGTAGCGGTCCTTGAAGCCGAAGAGCGTCGTCGCGAAGGCGCCGCCCGTGATGACACGCTGACGGTTTTCGTCGGCGTTCTTGATCGCGCCGCTGGCCACGGTCGGATCAGACGGCGAGGCGAAGTTTTCCGACAGCGCCACCACATCGCCCACCAGCGAGTTCACATACTGCGTGCCCGCGGACGCGGTGACATGCAGATCCTTGGCGAGATTGAATTCGTAGTTGTTCACCCAGTCGGTGCTGAGGGTGCTGTTCGCCCAGCGCTGGTTCTGGATGACGCCAAGGGGCGCCGCCGGGAAGCCGAACGGACGCACGTTCCGGTTTTCCAGCGCGGCGCGATCGAAGCCCAACGTCAACCGGCTGGAGAAGTGCGCGAACGGCGTGAATGTGCCGGTCATGCCCATGATCAGGCGATCGATATTCGTCGTCAGCTGCTGCCCCAGCACCCGGCGGATGGTGTCCGGGTTGGCGTTGGCGAAGTAGTTGCGGTCGCGACGGAACGCGTTGAGCGTGAGCCCCTGCGCGTTGTTGCCGGCCGGCGTCTGATTGATCAGGTCATTCGTGTAGGCGCTGCTCCAGTTGACGGCCAGCTTCTTCATGGGCTGGAAGTCCAGATTCGCGCGCACCTGATACTTGCGGTCGCGGTCGTTGGGCAGCACGCCGTCCACATTGTCGGCGCTGGTCGAGATCAGATACTTGAGGTTGTCGCCCGTGCCGCCGGACACCTGCACCGCCGTGCCGTAGCGCGACGCGTAGTTGTCGAGGCCGGGGATCCACCCCTTCCCTTCCGGCGACTGCGCGCTGTTCCGCAGGAACGGATCCATGAACAGCAACGGCACGGAATCGGTGCCGAACTTCTGAAGGCTGCTCACGCCGCTGTTGAAGCGCACCTGCCACTTGGCCGCGCCCGAGGCGCCGCGCTTCGTGAAGATCTGAATCACGCCCGCCGCCGCGTCGGTGCCGTACAACGTGGCGGCCGCCGCACCCTTCACGATCTCGATGCGATCGATATCGTCCGGATTGATGTCGTTGAGCGGGCTGGAATTGGAGTTCGCGCCGCGCTGTGTCGTGCCGGTGAAGATGCCGTTGCGCGGATATTCGTCGCTGCGCGTGCGCACGCCGTCAATGAAGATGAGCGGCTGGTTGGTGAGCGACACGCTGGTGGTGCCGCGCAAACGAATGGCCGATCCGGCACCAGCATTACCGACACCACCGCCCACTGTCACACCGGCCAGACGGCCGGACAGCATGGTGGACAAGTTCGTCGGGACTTCCGGCACATCGGCGATCTTCACCTGCGCGATGGAGTTGCCGACTTCGCGCTTACGCGCCGAACCGCCGGTGCCCGTCACGACCACTTCATCGAGCGAGACGGCGCTGACCGTCAACGCAAAGGTCACGTTCACCGAGCCGCCCGCCGGGACCAACACCGGCTTGTCAACCGGCGCGTAGCCAATCAATCGCGCCCGGACAATCTGATTACCCGCGGGCACCTGCGAGATGGAAAACACACCGGCGGCATTCGTCATCGCGCCCAGCGTCGTGCCGGGAATCGCGATCTGTGCGTTCGCCAGCGGCGCACCGTTCACACTGTTCGTCACGGTGCCGCGAACGGTTCCGGGCGCACCCTGCGCCGCGCTTCGAGCGGGGGTGAACGAACTAGCCAGCACCTGTGCAACGAGCATCGCACTGGCCAGTCGGCCCAAAGAGCAACGTCGGTAGCGCATCAAAACCTCCACGCGAGAATGGGGTATCGTGCGTCGCCTGCCAGGAAGGGGGACAGGCGAATACTGCGAGGCGTCCGGTGTGGTGCCGGATCACGTCACGGCCCCGATAACGGAGGGGCTCGTCCGGATAGATTCGGGCTCAAGCGTTCGGTTGTCAATAATTGGACAAAAACGATTGTGACCGACTGTCACCATGAGGTGACTACCCTGCCGTTTCGGGCCGACGACCCGTGCGGCACGCCGTCAGGGATGAGTCGCGTACGCGCTCTCGTGCCCCTTGACGCCGCGCCGCCGCCAAGGCTGAATCCCCTCCGTCGCCCCTCCCCCCTCTTTACCGGAGCCCGCAGTGCGCCGCGATGACCTCCTTGCCCCGATGGCCGTACTTGCCGGTCTCGGGTACGCGGTGCTGCGCTACGTGATCGCCGCCGGCGCATCGCCGGAGCAGATTCCGCTCTTCATCACGAACAAGGCCATCGCCGTCGCGGGGCTGGTCCTGATTGGGATGGCGTCGCTGGTGCCCGGGGCGCGGCGACACCGGCTCGGCACCACGGGACTTCTGCTGGTCCTGCTGCATCTCCTGATGTCCTTCGCCATCCTCAACCCGGTCTATTTCGCGAAGTTCTACGCGCCCACCGGGTACATGCATTGGCAAGCCGAGCTCTCGCTGCTGGCCGGCGCGCTGGGCACCGTGGTGCTGGTCCGACTCGCCACCGTCCCCGTCATCGCCGACGGGTTTCGCAGCCTGATCCCGGGCGCCGGCCGGTTGGTGTTGCTGCTCTCGGCGTTGCACGTCGGGGCCATTGGCTATCCGTCGTGGAGCGATACCGCCCACTGGCCGGGACGCCTCCCCCCCATCACGCTGCTGTCGTTCCTGCTGGCGATGGGGTTTGTGGTGGCGCGGCTGCGGCCGCGCGACGCTGCCTAGTTCCCCACCACGATCGATTCCGCGTACAGCAGCGCGCCCGTGAGCCCGCTGTAGAACTGGAAGATCACCTGGGGGCGCGGGAAGGCGATCGTCAGGTTCTTCCCCGTCGTCTTACGGTTCGTGAACACGTTGTTCACCTGCACGATGCCGTAGATCGGCTCCGTCCGCAGGTCGGTGGGCGTCTCCTCCAGGAAGAAGCTCGACCAGCGGATGTTCACGTTCAATCCGCCGTACGAGAAGGGGCCATTGGGCGGCCGATTCCCTTCCGCCTCCACACCGTGATTGCGGGAGTTGTGCGGGCCCGCGGCGAACTCCCACAGCTTGTCGGAGATGTTGATCGCAAAGCTGTTGTGCAGATCGCCGGTGATCACGAACACCGGCTTGCCCAGCCCTTCCCAGTACTTGATCATCTCGGCGCGCTCTTCGAGATACGCCGTCCACGCATCATCCCGCTCGGCCTCAGCAGCGGAGTTCGCGGCGCCGCGGCTCGTGCCCACGTGCGGGATACTCAGATTCACCGATGAGAACACGAAGAACATCTGCGCATCGCTCGCGCGCATTTCCTCCTTGAGCCACGCCTTTTGCTTCGCGCCGAGCATGGAGACACCGGGCTTACCGGGATTCTTTACATCGTACACGTCTTTGTAGGAGCGCGTGTCGAGATAGAAGATGTCGGCGTTGCTGACCCGCATGCGCGAGTACGTCTTGCGACCGATGGAATATGCCGGGCGGCTGGTTTCCCGCGCGCTCGGGCGGATCCGCAGGCGATGCGCATCGAGCCGCTCGACAATGTCGTAGGCTCCGGAATTCGGATCACCGCCGACGCCGTCGAGCGCCACGTCGTGCACGCCGGCCGTCGCGCCGCCCCAATGGACCATGAGGTTGGAGGCCTTCGCCAGATCGATCGTGGTGAAGTCGCGCGTGCGGTCCACCAGGATATCGCTCCCCTTGGTCATCTCCGCCTGTCCGAAGAGAATCCCCTGATCGGACGCCGGCGGATTACTCCATCCCAGATAGTCGTACCACGCCTGCGTCCCGATATCGCGAAAGGCCGCGCGACGATTGCGGAAGCCGGCCGTGCCCGAGCCGAACATGTCGTTCAGCATCTCGTGATCGTCCATCGTGAAGTACGACGGCACATTGCGATGCCAGAGCGACAGGTTCGTGCCGCGCTCGAGGTACAGTTTGTAGTTCTCCCAGACGCCCGTAATCGTCGGAGCCAGCGCCACCACCGACGGCGTGTTGGCCGGCGTGATGCCCACGTCTTTGAGCCACTGATCGGGCGGGAACTCGCGGCGCTCCTCGTAAATCCAGTCGCCATTGAGGACCGCGAAGTTGACGCGCTCGGGGACCTTCTGCTCCAGCATCTTCCGGAACGTCGGGAGCGCGGGCCCCAGTCCGACCGCTGCCTGATTATTGCCGTGTCCGTACTGGAAACTGAAGTTGAACAGGCCCTTGGGGTTGTACTTGGCGTCGCGCACGTCCTCGGCATCGGGGAGCGTGTGAAACGACCCGTTGCGCTGAATCGCCGGCGTCGCGGCATCACCGGCACCGAGTGCCAGTTCGTAGAAGTAGGTCGCGTCGGCGTCGAGTCCCGCCAGCGTCACGACGGCCGCGTTGTCGTGATCGACGGTGGTCGTAACCGGCGCCGAGATCTGGTCCAGCCGATCGGCGCTCTTCCCGTACCGCACCCGGAACGGCCCGGCGCGAAAGGTGCGCGCCCAGACGCTGATCTCGTGCGCACCCACGCGACCCAAAATCGGTCCGTGCGTGATGCGGTTGCCCGCCTGCGCCGACGCGCGCTCGGCGCTCGAGACCGCCACCACGGCGACCACCAGCGTGCGCCAGAACCGCGGCGGCGCCCACGGGCTGCGCGACAGGACGTGAGGCGAGGCGGCAAGCCAAGCGGTACGCAAAGCGAGCTGTGATACCACGCGCGACATCGTGATCGACATGACAGCGCTCCAGAAGGACGACCAACTGAGGCGCCACGACGAAAGACATCGTGCGCGGGGCATCACGTACGAAAACGGCGCCCAAGCGTCTCAGACCAAGTCCCGCCAATGTCGCCGTCGGCCCCGCTGCTGGCTAGAACCAGCCGTCCTGCATGGCAAACGGCGTCGCGTCCTCGCGCTCCAGGAGCGCCGCCAACTGCTCCGTACGCGGCAGCTCCCAGCCAAACCAATACCGCGCCGCCTGCAGCTTGCCCCGATAGAACTCGGCGTCAGCCGCTGAGGCGTTCGGCAGCGCCGCGGCCGCCACCGCGCCCTGTCGCCACCAAAGCCACGCGACCACCGTGCGGCTCATGAGATCGAGATACGCGCTGGCGTTGGCCAGTGCCCGCGCCGGCTCCGCGCCGGACCGCAGCAGCGTGGCCGTGACGCGCTCCAGCCGCGTGATCGCCTCGTCCAACTGCACACGCAGGTCGCGCAGGGATGCCCCGGTATCGGTATTCGTATCGGTACTCGTATCGGTATCAGAATCGGTATGGGTGGCGTCAGGCATGTGGTGGTGATTTACCGTGCGCATGCGTGCGACGAGCGCGCGAAAGCCCGCGCCCTGCTCCTGCCGGACTTTGCGCCCCAGGAGATCAAGCGCCTGCACGCCGTTGGTCCCCTCGTGAATGGCATTGAGACGATTGTCCCGATACAACCGCTCGATGGGATACTCGCGCGCGAAGCCGTACCCGCCGAGCGTCTGCAGAGCCAGCGAGATGGACTCCTGTCCCGCGTCGGCGGGCCACGATTTCGCCACCGGCGTGAGCATCTCCAACAGCAGCGTCGCCTCACGCCGCACCGCCTCGTCGGGCGCGCTGCGCTCATCATCGACCAGGTGCGCGCACTCGAGAATCAACGCCAGCGCCCCCTCCACCATGCTCTTCTGCGCCAGCAGCATGCGCCGCACATCGGGATGCTCGATGATGGGCACCGGTGGCCGCGTCGGATCCTTCTCGCCCGGCAGACGCCCCTGTCGCCGCGTGCGTGCATAGGCCAGCGCGTGCCGATACGCCGCATAACTGATGGCCGTGCCCGCGCGCCCCACACCAATGCGCGCCTCGTTCATCATCTGGAACATGTAGGCGAGGCCACGATGCGGCTCGCCGATGAGCTCACCGAGGCAGGGCTCGTGCTCGCCGAAGTTCAGGATGGTGCTCGTGGTGCCACGCCATCCCATCTTGTGAATGAGCCCGCCCAGCACGACGCCGTTGGTCGCGCGTGTGCCGTCGGCGGCGGTGCGATAGCGCGGCACGAGCAACAGCGAAATCCCGCGCACACCGGGCGGCGCGCCTTCCAATCGTGCGAGCACCATGTGCACGATGTTCTCCGCCATCTCGTGCTCGCCGCCGGAGATCCACATTTTCGTGCCGGTGACACGATAGGTATTGGCGGGGCATCCCTCGCCGGCGGGGGTGGCCTGCGTCCGGAGATCGGCCAGCGACGACCCCGCCTCCGCCTCCGTCAGCGCCATCGTACCGAAGGTGCGACCGGTCAACAGCGGCTCGAGATAGCGCGCGCGCTGATCGTCGGTGCCGAACGCGGCCACGAGATTCGCGACGCCCGCCGTCAGCATGATGTACGAGGACGTCGCGATGTCCGACGCATCAAACCACAGCAACGCCGCGCTGGCGATGACATGCGGCAGTTGCATGCCGCCATCGGCCAACGCGTGCGTGGCCGCGATGAACCCGGCGTCCGCCAGCGCCGAGAGGCTCTGCTGCACAGAGGCCGGCGTCACCACACGCCCGTCGCGCACGAAGGGCTCCTGCTCGTCGCTGTCGCGCGCATTGGGCTGCAACTGCGACTCAGCCAGCGCCCGCGCGGTCGCCAGCACCGCGTCGAACGTCTCGCGCGAGTGCTCCGCAAAATGTGCGCGCTGCGTCAACGCGTCCGCCTGCAGCACCTCGAACAGCTGAAAGTCGAGGTCGCGCGGATTGAGTAGCGGGTGATGCAGCGGACTGGCCATGGACGGCTCGGCATGAGAGAAACGCCACCCGCGCCGCCCCGACTGGCAGCCAGGCCGGATGGCCTCCCGAAGCTATCACGTCCGCGCGGGGGTGGCACGATCGCGTCGCGTTCAGCGCGCGCACACCAATGGGAGCCGCGTCGACCGTCGCGTGCCTTGCGTCGTCCGGAGACCCGCCCGTAATTGCACCGATGCCCTCATTCCCTGCCGTGCGCGCCGGCGCGCTGTGCGCCGCTCTCCCCGCCCTGCTCGCGTCATTCGCCCCCGCCCTGCTGGGTGCGCAAGCGTCGCCAGCGGCGTCGCCATCGGCGTCGCCAGCGTCTCCCGCCTCCAAGGCGGCGTCTCGAGCGGTGGCCAAGCCCGCCCCCATGACCACCGCCGCCGGCGAATGGCCCAGCTATACGGGCGACACGCGCGGCTCACGCTACGCGCCGCTGGAGCAGATCAACGCCACCAACTTCAGCACGCTCGAAGTGGCGTGGCGCTTCAAGACCGATTCGCTCGGGCCTCGGCCGGAGTTCAAACTGGAAGGCACGCCGCTGATGATCGGCGGTGTGCTCTACGCTACCGGCGGCACGAGTCGTGGCGTCGTCGCGCTGGATGCGGCCACCGGCGCCAAACTGTGGACGCACATCGAGCAGGAAGGTGCGCGCGGTGCGGCCGCGGTGCGCCCGCTCTCGGGACGCGGCCTCTCGTATTGGTCGGACGGCACCACCGCGCGCATTCTGTACGTGACGCCGGGCTATCGCCTCATCGCCCTCGACGCCAAGACCGGCGCGCGCATCACCACGTTCGGCGACAGCGGCGCCGTTGATCTCAAGACGGAAACCGATCAGACCATTCTCCCCGATCTTGTCACGGGCGAAATGGGCTTTCAGGGGGCGCCGGTCGTAGCACGCAACGTGGTGATTATCGGCGCGGCCTTCCGCGAGGGCGGCGCGCCGAAGTCGTTCCGCAACAACAAGGGCTACATCCGCGGTTACGACGCGCGCACCGGCAAGCGCCTGTGGATCTTTCACACCATTCCGCAGGCGGGCGAGCCGGGCTACGACACGTGGCTCAAGAACTCCGCCGAGACCACCGGCAACACGGGGGTGTGGACGCAGCTCACGGTGGATGAAACGCTCGGGCTCGTGTATCTGCCCGTCGAGTCGCCCACCGGCGACTACTACGGCGGTCATCGCCCCGGCAACAACCTGTACGGCGAGAGTCTTGTCTGTCTTGATCTCGCCACCGGCGTGAAGAAGTGGCACTTCCAGATGGTGCATCATCCCATCTGGGACTTCGACTTATCGGCCGCCCCCATTCTGGCCGACATCACGGTGGGCGGACGCGCGCTCAAGAGCGTCGCGGTACCGACCAAGCAGGGCATTCTGTACGTGTTCGATCGCGTCAGCGGGAAGCCGGTGTGGCCCATTGTCGAGAAGCCGGTTGAAGCGGGCGACGTACCGGGCGAATGGTACGCGCCCACGCAGCCCTTCCCCACCAAGCCCGCCGCCTATGCGCGGAACGGCGTGTCGCTGGACGATCTCATCGACTACACCCCCGAGCTCAAGGCGGCAGGCGTCGCTGTCGCGTCGAAGTTCAAACTCGGGCCCATCTTCACGCCGCCCGTCGTCAGCAAAGCGGGTGGCCCCGTGGCCACACTCGCCAACGGCCCCACCAACGGCGGGACCAACTGGCCGGGGGGATCGTACGATCCCGAGACGCACATGCTGTACGTGCACGCGTCCAACTATTCGCCGGCGGTGCTGGGGCTCGTGACGCCGGCCGCGGGCGCGTCGGACATGGATTTCGTGCAGGGGCTGGCCCCACAGCCGCCCGGCACACCGCGCGCCAACAGCCTCACGGTGCAAGGCCTGCCACTGTTCAAGCCGCCCTACGCCACCATCTCGGCCATCAACCTCGACAAGGGCGAGATCGTCTGGCAGGTCCCGCACGGCGAGACGCCTGACGCGGTGCGCACGCATGACGCGCTGAAAGACATGACGCTGCCGCGCACCGGCCAGCCCGGGATGATCGGCACGCTTGTCACGAAGACCCTCGTGATCGCGGGCGACCCGCAGGTGACGACATCCGCGACACGCGCCCGCGGCGCGATGCTGCGCGCCTATGACAAGACCAGCGGCCGCGAAGTGGGCGCCGTGGTGATGCCCGCGCAACAGAGCGGCTCGCCGATGACGTACCTGGTGAACGGGCGGCAGTACCTCGTGGTCGCGGTGAGCGGCGGCGCGTACTCTGGCGAGTACATCGCCTACCGGCTGCCGGCGGGCGCGGCGAAGTGATGCGACTAGAAATGCGCCCCGTGATGCGCCGCGTTACGCGACGCGGCCGACTGGCCGTCCTGTTGGCCGTGGCCGTGCTGCCGCTGTCGGCGTTTGCGTCCGCCGTGCACGGCGGGGCGCGCCGTGGGTCTGCCGCCGACCAAGTGCCTCTCTCCGCATATTCGCATATGCGATCGCATATGCGCGGACGCACAACATGGGACAGTGTGTTCAACGCCGAACAGGCCGCGCGCGGCCAGGCGACGTATGGACGCACCTGCGCCCGCTGTCACCAACCATCGCTGGGCGGCGCCGACGAGTCGCCCGCCCTCACCGGCGGCACGTTCGTCAGTAACTGGAACAGCCACTCGCTGTACGAACTCCACGACCGCATCATGAGCTCCATGCCCACCGACACCCCGGGCACGTACCGCCGTTCGGATGTCGTGGACGTGATCGCCTATGTGCTGAGCGCCAACGGCTTTCCTGCGGGCACGCGGGAGCTGGTGGCGAGTGACGACTCGCTCAAGGCGATCGGGTTCGTCAGCGCGAAACCGTAAAGCCGATCGCGCGGAACAGTGCAGCGCTTTCGAAGAACGCACCGCGTTGCATCACGAAACGTACCGTGCGGATGTTGGCGATATCGTCGAGCGGATTGGCATCCAACACGAGCAGGTCGGCGCGTTTCCCCGCTTCCACCGTGCCGACCTCGCGCGTCATGCGCATGGCCGCCGCCGGCACCGCCGTCGCCGACCGCAGCGCCTCCATGGGCGTGAATCCCGCCTGCACATAGAGCTCCAGCTCGCGATACACGCTGAAGCCCGGCACGCCTTCGTCCGTCCCCGCCACAATGGGTACGCCGGCGTCGTGCAGCGCCTTCGTGACGGCGAGTGATCGGGCCAGGCGGCTATGGGCCGTGGCCGTGTCCGATCCGGCAACGCCCCATCCAGCCGCGCGGGTTTGCAGAAATACCGGCGGCAAGAACGCCGTGACCGGCTGGAAACTTTGCAACGGCTCCGACTGCGCGTGTCCGCCAATCTCGCCCCAGGACGACGTGGGATCGATCACGGTCCCCTTCTGCGCGAGATGCGCGATGGTGCGTTGGAGCTCCTCGCTCCCCACCTCGCCACGAAGCGGCTGGTGCGCCACCTGATCCATCCCCGAGTCCACCGCCGCACGCAGCGTGAGCGACGTCGGGATGTGTCCGGTCACCGTCATACCGAGCCGATGCGCTTCATCGCACACCGCGCCCACGACGGCGGGCGAGAGCAGCGAGTAGAGCTTCATCTGCTCAAAGCCCAGCGCGTGATACCGACGCACAATTGCACGTCCCTCTTCCGGTGTCTCGGCGCTCAACGCACCGAACGCGTTCGGGCCCGGGCCGTCAATGAGTCCGGCCGCGACAATGGTGGGACCATTGGCGCGCCCCGACGCCACCGTGCGACGCAACGCGGTAAGGAACGTCAGCTCGTTGCCCATATCGCGCACGGTGGTGATACCGGCCGCGAGATAGACGGGCACCCACTCCGCCTGATGCAAATGCGCATGGCTATCCCACAGCCCCGGGACAATCGTCTTGCCGCGCACATCAATGCGGCGCGCGCCAGCCGGCACAGTCACCCGCGCACTCGGCCCGGCGTCGACAATGCGTCCCTGCGCCACCACCACCGTGGCATTCACCACCGGCGCGCCTCCCGTGCCATCGACGAGCGTCGCTCCGACGAGCGCGATGGCACCACGCGCGATTGGCGCGGTGCGATGCGACATCGCGACCAGATCGGTCATCGCCGCACGGGCGGCAATCGTCATCAACCCCTCAACGCTGGGCACCAACGCCGCGCGAATGGCCTTGAACGACAGGCCACCGGCTGCAGCAGCGAACATCGCGAGGTGGCCATTGGCGTCAATCCAGAGGTACTCGCGTCCCCACACGACGCCATCAATGCCGTAGCGCGTGAGGACCGTACGTGTGCCCGCGCCCGCGCCTGCGCCCGCGCCCGCGCCCGCGACGGCGAGCGTATCGAGGCCGCCGCGTGTGATGGTCACCATGTTCACTGGCCCCCCGGGGACCACGGCGAGTTGCGCCGGACGACCGTGCGTCAGCCAGTAGCGCACCAATGCCAGATGCTGCGACACCGGCTGATACGGCGCCAGCGCAAACGCGACCGGGGGCAGCATGACCTGCGTCGTCGTGCCGTTGCGTAGCACCGTGGCGCGATCGCCCTGCACATCCACACGCACCGTGACGGTGCGCGAGGTGTCGGTGACGCGCGCGAGCTCAAGCGACTGCGGGCGCAGGTCCGCGCCCAGCGACATCGTGGCGCCGAGGTGATTGCGACGGCCGCGATCGATGTAGTCGAAGTCGGCAAGCAGTTGCGATCCGTCGCCCTGCGCCGCAATCGAGTAGCGCTCCCATCCGACTGGACGCCCCACATAATACAGGCGCAGCGAGTCGCGCTCGGCCGCAACGGGCGCGCGCGGTGTGACCGCCTGAGCAGCGGCGGCGTGCGCGCTGGCCAGTGTCGCGCCCACAACAACGAGTGCACGCGACCACCGCAGGCGTGCAGCGCGGACCCCACCACGCTCGCGCGCCATCACGGACGCTCGCCCAACGTGACCCCGGACGACCGGTACGGCGCAAAGCCGCGCCCCCAGTCAACGCCTACCACCTCCAGCGTCACGCGCAGTCCATCCACGTGGATCACGACGTAGTGGAACGGATTCCCGCCGGGCGCGCTGGATGGGCGCGCCAGATGATCGAGGGAGACCTTGGCCTCGCCCGCATTCTTGATGTAGTCGCGCAGGTCAGGCTCGCCGGTGTACGCGTACAGCGGCGCGCCGCCACCGCCACTGACAATCTGATCGATCCGGTGGAGCCCGCTCGCGTCGGTGTATTGCTCCACCCAATGCTCATACAAATGTTCATGCCCGGTCAGCAACAAGCGCACATGATGCTGGCGGAACAGCGGCATCCACTTGGCGCGGATGGACGCCGCCTGCCGCTCCAGATTGGCGCCACCGTGCGGCCCCGAGGAGAAGGGCGGATGATGAAAGAACATCGCGATGTTCGGATAGCGCTTCCGATCGAGATGTTCCAGCTGCCCGCGCACCCACGCGAGCTGCACGGTGTCATCGGGGATGTTGGAATCGAACGCGACGAAAAACGTATTGCCGTAACCAACGGCATACGCCGCATAGCCTTTCAGACGACGTGGTGAGGATTCGGCCGGAATGAGATTGGCATTAGCGGCGAAATAATTATGCAAGCCGTCCACACGCTGCTGGTTGGCCGGATCGCTGGAGCTGCCCACGTCGTGATTGCCCACAGACAACAGATAGGGCACGCCGCCCTCCTGCGTGAGCCGGTTAATCAGCGGGATGTAGCTCACCTGCAATTGCGTCGCATTCGCGCCGTTCACCACCGCGTCGCCGCTCTGCAGCACAAACCGGATGGGGTCCGCCGTCGTCGCCGCCTTCTTGATGGTCGCCAGCATCGACTCGACGACCAGCTGATGCTCAGCCTGGATCTCCTTCCCATCGTGTCGTCCCCGCGTATCACCGTAGGCGATGAACGAAAACTTGGTCACGGCGGCCGTGGCCGCTTCGGTGGGCAAGGGTTGGCGCGGCGCCAGCGTGGGTGCCGTCACGACCGTATCGCGCACGCCCTGCGCGCCGGCGGCGACCGGCAGCAACAACGCCAGCGGCACCAGCGTACCACGCAACACGCGGGCACGAGTCACCAGAGCGCCCACGGCGCGCGTGACCGGTGCGAATGAACCGGCGGTGCCGGAAGGAATCATGCGAACGGCTCCTGACAGAGGGCTCCGCCCCTAGGACCCGCTCGGCCCCAGGGAGATCGATACGTCCAAGTCTAGCATCACGTGCTTGCCGCTGGATGACGAACGAGCGCCACCACCCTCGACGCGAGCGTTCCCGCGCCGCACATTGGCCGTGACGCCCCGGTGCATGTTGACGCAGGGGCCCAAGGAACGCCGCCAGTGGGCGCGCGGACCGGCGCTGACCATTTCCCGTTGCGAGGAGTCCGCATGTCGCCCCGCCATCCCACCCGCGCGCGCCACTCGGCGATGCGGACCGCCCTCCTGAGCGCCCTCTCCTGTGCGGCCGTCGCCGCTCCCGCGTCCGCCACCGCGCAGGGACGCTGCATTCGCGCCTACGGCACCCCCGCCTGCAACACCGATCCGATCAAGCCGGTGTTCGAGCGCACCGGATGGCGCACCACGGCACTCAGTCACATCGCCTTCCGCGTGGCCGAACCGCAGAAAGAAGCGGCGTTCTATACCGCGTTGATGGGCTGGACGCTGCGCAGCGACGACGGCACCAAAGTGGTGATGGATATGGGGGACTGGGGCACGGCGGTCTTCACCAAGGTGCCCGCCGAGTCCTTCCCCGCCCCGCCGACGCGGCGGAATGCCGCCGCGGTGCCCGTGCACGCGGTTGTCGATGGCTACGGCTTCGACATTGAGCCCTGGAACGCGAAGGCGGTGGAAGCCGAACTGCGTAAACGTGGGATGTCGCCGGTGGCCGACAACGATGGCAAGGGCTACGAAAGTTTTCACGTAAAAGATCCGGACGGGTTCGATCTCCAGATCGGGAACGGCAAGGGGTACACGAAGGCGCGCCACGCCGCGTTTGCCGCCGCCCGCGCGGCCGCGAAGTCGTCGGCGCCCGCGCCCTTCGAATCCACCGGTTGGCAGACGGTGTGGCTCGATCACTTCTCGTTCGGCGCGGCCAACTACAAGAGCAGCGTCTCGTTCTATGTGAATTTGCTCGGGTGGTCCCCCACCTACGACGAGGGGAGCCAGAACGAACTGATGATGGGGGACGTCGGCGATATCATCATTCGCGGTGGCAACCCGTTCGACCCCGCGTTCGGGCAGCCTGGCGGGCGCGCCGGCGGACGGATTGATCACATCTCGTTTGGCATCTCGCCGTGGGACACCGATGGCGTGAAGGCGGAACTGGAGAAGCGCGGGCTGGTGTGCACCATCGACACCTCCGACGGCGCTGAAATTCACGTGGCGCAGTACAAGAGCTATCACACCACCACGCCCAACGGCTACAACCTGCAGATCAGCTACAACACACACGACACGCGGCTCAACCTGGCCATCGCGGTGAACCCGCGGCGACCCAATGTGAAGTAGCACCACGGACCCGCTAATTTCCGGAGACGGGCCGCACCACCGCCCGTCTCCTTTGGCACTCGCCCAACTGCGCTTATGTCTGCTCGTATTTTCGTCACCGGTGGCACATTCGACAAAGAGTACGACGAGCTGCAGGGTGCCCTGTACTTCCGTAACACGCACGTCGAGGAGATGCTGCGCCGCGGCCGCTGCCATGTAGAGCTGCCGGTTGAGGTGCTGATGATGGTGGACAGCCTCGAGATGACCGAGGCGCAACGCGACCACATCCGCGAGGCCTGCCGCGCGTGCACCGAGCAGCACCTCGTCATCACGCACGGCACCGACACCATGGTGGAGACCGCGCGCGTGCTCGCCGCCGGCCAGCTCGGCAAGACCATCGTCCTTACCGGCGCGATGATTCCGTACGCGTTCGGCAGCTCGGACGGACTGTTCAACCTGGGCAGCGCCCTGTCGTTCGTGCAGTGGCTCCCCCCCGGCGTCTACATCGCCATGAACGGGCGCTATTTCGCGTGGGACAATGTGCGCAAGAATCGCGAGCTGGGCATCTTCGAAGCCATCCACGAACGGTAGCCTGACATGATACGTCCTCTTCACACCACGTCGGCGCATGGGCCGATGGCGCGTCGCGTGCTCAGCGTGCTGCTGCTTGCGGCGGCCTGCCGATCTGCGGACACCGCCGCCGACAAGACCGCCACCGCGGGAGGTGCCACCGCGGGTGACGCCACCGCAGGCGCCACCGATACCACCGCCGCGTGGATGCTCACCCGACGCGATCAGGAACGCGCGATGGCGTCGTCATCGGTGGCGCTGCACGATTTCCGATTCACCGATGCGCTGGCCTCAAGCGGCATTGCGTTCGTCAACCAGATGGTCGACGACGCGGGGCGCACGTACAAGGCCGTCCACTACGATCACGGCTCGGGTCTCTGCGCCGCTGACGTGGATGGTGATGGCCGCACGGATGTGTTCTTCGTCACGCAGCGCGGCAGCAACGGCCTGTATAAAAATGCAGGCGGTGGCCGCTTCACCGACATCACCGCCGCCGCCGGACTCGGCGCGGTGGACCAGATCGGCGTCGGCTGCGCCTTCGGCGACATCGACAACGACGGACGCCCCGACCTGTTCGTCACCACGGTGCGGCACGGCAATCATCTGTTTCACAACGACGGTGGCGGCACGTTCACCGACATCACGTCGCGCGCAGGCGTGACGCACAGCGGACACTCGTCGGGGGCGTTGTTCTTTGATTACGACGGCGACGGGAAGCTCGATCTGTTCGTCACCAACGTCGGGCGCTACACCACGAACGACACCGGCGCGGGCGGCTACTACATCGGCGTGACCGATGCCTTCATGGGGCACCTGCACCCCGATCGCGCCGAAGCCAGCATCCTCTACCGCAATCGCGGTGATGGCCGCTTCGAGGACGTGAGTCGACAGACGGGACTCGTGGACAAGAGTTGGAGCGGTGATGCCTCCATCATCGATGTCGATGACGACGGGCGCCCCGACCTGTACCTCACCAACATGCAGGGCGAGAACCATCTGTGGCGTAATGACGGCGGCACGCGCTTTCGCGACGAGACGGCACGGTGGTTTCCTCGCACCCCGTTCGGTGCCATGGGGCTCAAGGTGTTCGACTTCAACGGTGACGGACGACTCGACCTGTTCATCACCGACATGCATTCGGACATGATCGACATGATCGATCCGGCCGACTGGAGCGGGAAGGCGCGCAAGACCAATGCGGCGCATGTCCAGGACGGCATGCTCCCGACGGGCCGCGCGCATCTGATGTTCGGCAATGCGCTCTTCGCGAAGCAAGGCGTCGGGGCCGGTGCCGGGGCCGGGGCCGGCGTCGGCGCCGGCGCCGCGTACGCCGAAGTGTCCGACTCGATGGGCGTGGAGACGTACTGGCCGTGGGGGCCGAGCGTGGACGATCTCAACGCCGACGGCTGGGACGACATCTTCGTGTCGAACAGCATGAACTTCCCGTATCCGTACGCCACCAACGACGTGTTCCTGAACGAGGCAGGACAGCACTTCCTGCCCGCCGCGTTCACGCTGGGCGTCGAGCCGCGTCGTGGCAGCGTGACGCAGCAGGACTGGTTTGTCGCACAGTGCGGCCCCAACGGCGCCGACCGCGATTCCAAGGTCTGCCAGAACTGCCGCCAACCCGATGCCGCCAGTTCAGGGTGCCGCATGAATGCAGCGGGTGAGGCCACCATGATGGCATCACGCGGCACGCGCTCGTCGGTGATGTTCGATGTGGACGGCGATGGCGATCTGGATATCATCACCAACGAATTCAATGCCGCGCCGCAGGTGCTGCTCAGCAACCTCGCCGCCACACACACGGTGCATTGGCTCTCGTTGCACCTGCGCGGCACGGCGTCCAACCGACAGGCCGTCGGGGCGCACGTCACCGTGGTCCTGGCCGACGGTCGACGGCTCGTGAAGGTCAACGACGGGCAGTCGGGCTACCTGTCCCACAGCGACCTGCCGTTGTACTTCGGTCTGGGTACCGCCGACGCCGCGGCGTCGATTGAGATCCGCTGGCCCAGCGGAAAGAAGCAGGTGATCGGCGGACCGATTGCCGGCGGCAAGCGGATTGAGGTGGTGGAGCCGTAACACGACGCGCCCAGCGTCAGCCGCTCTGTCCGATACACCAAGGGAGACCGCCGAACCGCGCGGTCTCCCTTCTGTTTTTCACCCAGCGGGTGCCCTCAGGCGAGGGCAACCGCGGTTATCGCAGGATCGCCGCCCAGATCAGCGGCCACGTCGCATTGGTCTGCGCGCGGTACTGCGGTCGGAAGCCGTACAGCACGGCGTGCCCCTGTCCCATGGTGGCATCCACCATCGCGACCTTGCCGTTCAACTTCGCGCCGCCCAACAGCCAGCCGGAGAGCATCGGGTCGCCAGCGGCCTGATACCGCGCCACCGCCGTGGCCTTTGACGGATCGGTGATCTCAAACGTCGGGCTGTCTTCAAACCACACCGCCGGCACCGGGGCCGTGAACATCGCGGCCAGCGGATGCGCCTTGTCCACTTCCACGCCCAGCAGCGACCCCGGCGCGTAGAAGTCGGTGTTCTTCACACCGGCCAGCACGTTCTTCACCGGGAGTCCCAGCGCTTCGATGGCGAACTCGCTGGCATCGTTGAAGGCCAGCAGTGTGCCGCCCGCCGTGACAAACTCCTTGAGTGCCGCAATGCCGGCCTCGCCGATGCCGCCACGCAGCGAATCGGGATACGGCGCGCTCAGCCCGCGACGCAACTGCGCCGCGCTCTGATCGGGCAGGATGATGGCGTCAAACTTCGCGCGCAGTCCACCGGCACGCATATCCTTGTCGTGCATCGTGGTGAAGGGAATCTTGTTCGCGTCAAACACCCACCGCGTCCACCCTTCATCCATCGACGCGTTGTAGCTCGCGTAGATACCGATGCGCTTGCGGCTCGTGCCGCTCAACCCGGCCACACGATACGTCGGCTCGGCCACCGGCTTCACCAGTGCGCCCATGCTGAGATTCGTGCTCGTCACCGCCTGCACGTCGACACCGAACAGCAGCGGCAGCGTGTGTGCCGTGACGTCGTACGGGCGCTTCGGCGGGCCACCGGGATATTCGGACAGGTTGGGATACTTCTGGCGCTCCAGCAGCGTCTTCGCATAGCTACCAAACGGCTGGTTCATCGGCACCACGTAGTTGCCGTCGGTGCCGGTAAACACATCCACCTGCCCGTGCTGCAAGGTCCACAGCAGGCGCTGCAAGGCCGTTGAGTCGCGCTGCGCCTTCGGAATCACGTACGCGGTCGGGACGACGGTCGTGGTCCACGGATGCTCGGTGGACAGGGCGCGATCGCCCAATGCCGCATAGCTCTCCAGCCAGCCGGCGCGATTGCGTGCGGCTTCAATGAGCAGCGCCCACGACGCGCTCGTCTGGTACTTCACGATGTCGCCAATGCCCCACGTACCGCCCGGCCACACCGACGGGAAGTTCCACGTCGCTTCACGCGCATCGTAGCCGCGTCCCGTTCCCAACGCCGAGAACGGAATGTTCATGGGCGAGGCAAGACGCGCACTGGCCGTTTCGGTGAGCAGGCGCGCTCCGCGGTGCACCAGCGAATACTGTCGCGCCGGCGACCATTCGTCGTACGCCGCGTTCGTAGCGACACCCGTGAGCCCATCGGCAATGACACGCCACGACATCGCCATACCCAACGCGTTCGTGCTGGCGGTGAGGATGGGATCGATGTTCGGCTCCACCGGATCCATATAGGGCGGAATAAAGATGCGCCCCGCGTTGCTCCCCTGCTGGTGGATGTCGTTCACGATCTGCGGATCCCACGGCGTGTACAGCGAATCCACCGTATAGCGGGTTTCCTTCTGCGTGAACGCGTACCAGTCGCGGTTATTGTCGTGACCGGTGTAGTGATGATAGATCACCGGCGGCGTGCTCCCCTCAAACGGGGTGCCGATGCTGCTGCGGTACCAGTCGCCGACAATGTCGACGCCGTCCGGGTTCTGGCTGGGCACGAGCATGATGATCGTGTTGGCGAGAATCTCACGCGCCTCAGGCGTCTCGGCGCGCGCCAATCGATCGGCCAGCACGAAGGGCGTGAGGAATCCGCCCACTTCCGTAGAGTGAATGCTCGACGTGATGAGGATGACGTTCTTCCCCTGGGCGACAAGCGACGCCACCGTGGCCTGCCCGCGCTGGCGCGGGTCCATGAGCTGGCGCTGAATTTTCTGAAACTTGGGCAGATTGGCGAGCGTCGCCGAATCGCTAATGAACGCCGCCAGGAACGGGCGTCCCAGTGTCGTCTGACCAAGCGTCCGCAGCGTGACGCGCGGACTGGCTTTGTCGAGCGCGGTGAAATAGTCGGTGACCTGCTTCCACGAGGGCAGCTTGCGGTCGGTACCGGGCTCCCAGCCCAGGATGCTGGCGGGCGACGGAATGTTCGACGCGGCGCCCTTGGCGGCTTTCTGCGCGTGGACCGGAGCGGCCGTCACCAACGGCAGCGCCACGGTCAACGCCAGCGCGGCGAGCGTGCGACGAGAAGAAGACGGAATCATGCGACGTCCTGTGAGTGCGAGTCGGGCCGTGCGGTGAGTGAGCAACAGTCAAAACTTGCGGCGGCGGCGGCGGAACGGCAACGCATCGCCGGTGCGGGAACGCCAAGTCGCGAGGTTGGCGAGCGGGGGGAGGGACTGCCTTGCGCGGAAACGCGCTGAAAAAAACGGAAACCACGGGATTTATTCTTATATGATCAAAGAAGTATCCCGTAGTTTCCGTTTTTTTCAGCCTGATTCCGCGCAAGGCCGTTTGACAGCGCGCGAGACCATGCTAGTCCCCCAGCACCGTTCGCTCCGCCCTATCGCTCCAACTTAAAGCCCGGATCAATCGCCGGACGCTTCGGGTTGTTCGCGACGAACCAACCGGTGAGATACATCCACTGCGTCATGCGCGTGAGCTTGGCATAGTCGATGTTCTTCGGGGTGTCACGCGGCGTGTGATAGTCATCGTGCAGGTTGGTGGAGTACTCCACCGACGGCACGTTCATGCGCGCGTACGGCACATGATCGCTGCGGAAGTACCAGCCTTCCGGATGCGTGGGACGATCCCAGATGGAGTCGAGCTTGAACTTGCCGGTCAGGTTGTTGGCCTTGAGCGCCATGTCCACCAACTCGCTGGAGTTGCGGTGTGGCGGCTGAATGCCCAGCAGGCTGGCCGAGTCTGGGTTATTGCGGCCGATCATATCGCCGTTCAGGACCGCCACGATGCTCGCGAGCGGTACCACCGGATGCGCGGCGTGATATCGCGACCCCAACAGACCGCGCTCTTCAGCGCCGTGGAACACAATGAGGATGGAGCGCTTGGCCGGCTGCTTCACGAACGCGCGCGCGGTCGCCAGCACCGCCACACTCACCGAGCCGTTGTCGTCGGCACCGGCCCACACCGAGTCCGCGCCAATGACATAGCGCACACCGTCGTGGTCCTGGTGTGAGCTGTACAGCACATACTCGTCGCGCAGCTTGACGTCCGTGCCGCGGATGATCCCCACGATGTTGCACGACGGCGTCTCAAAGCGCTCCATGCGCACATGCAACTCCGCCGGCACCGACGCGGTGCGCAGCGACGTACCCATGGCGCGATGCACTAAAAACGTGGCCGTGGGCGCAGGGCGCGGCGCTGTCGCCGGCGCGGGTTGCGCGGTCGCCGCAAATCGCGGCGCACCGCCCACCACGTCCTGCGTGCCACGCATCCGCAAGATTCCCATGGGCTCGACCGCGCTATCCGCGATGGAATCGGCCACGATGATGATGGCCGACGCCCCGCGGCGCTGCAGCCGATTCGTGGTGGCCGTGATGGCCGCCTGTGCATATCGCACCTCGTACGAATTGGTGGTGGTGCGTACCGCCGATGCCTGCGGCGCGACCATCATCGCCACGGCAATCTTGCCCCGCACATCAATGGTGGTATCGCTCCCATCGCCCACCCACACGGTCGGTCCCATCGCGTCCGCGTTCGCCGCGCCGAGTGGCACGATGTCCTTCCAGAGCGTCAGCGTCTTGCCGCCAACGGAGGCACTGCTCGACATGGTGGAGACACGGGTCACCAGCATATTCCACCACTGGAAATAGCTGCCGTCCTGCCCCGCCGGCTTCACCCCCATGGCCCGCAGCTGCTCCGCCACCCAGACGGAGGCACGCATCTCATCCACCGTACCCGCTTCGCGGCCACGCATGCCGTCGCTGGCCATCGTGTAGAGGTCGCGCTTCAGATCCGCTTCGCGGATGGTCGACATGGCGGCTGGCACGCCTTGGCCGGCGGCCGACGCCGTCGCTTTGGCCTGAGCCTGCAGCGCGAACGGCGTGAGGGAGGCCGCGACGAACGCGGCGCGGACGACGGACTTCGGTCGCATCACAGAATTACCTGACAAGTCGGCGGGGCCTACGAAACGCCGGCACAGCGCGAGAGCAACCCTGTCTCACGGACCGGCAGCGGATGCAGCGAGCGGATGCTGCGAATCGTACGTACCAAGCGGCCCTCGCGCCATCTGGTCGCGGCCCCCTCGCCTTTCCCGATGCGTCGCCGCAGACTTGACGGGTCCGACGCCCGCCCTCCCGTCTTACGAGGTTCCACCGATGTTCGTCCGCCGATTCCGTGCACGTCCTGCGTCCAACCTGACGCGTCCCGTCCGTCACGCACGCATTCGCGGCGCGGTCGCACTGCTCGCCCTGCTGGCGGGCGTTCCACAGGCTGCGCGCGCGCAGGCACGGATCACCACCCCCATCCAAGCCCTGGGCGCGAACTTCGGCGACGACTACTTCCTCGCCAGCTACACGCAGCTCTCGGCCTACTGGCGGACGCTCGAAAAGGAGTCCGATCGCATTCACGTGGTGGAGATCGGCAAGACGGCCGAGGGGCGGCCCCATCTCATGGCCATCGTGACGTCGCCGGAGAACTACCGGCGGATCGACCGACTGAAGGAGATCTCGTCCCGCCTCGCGCATGCGGATGGCCTCTCCGACGCGCAGGCCCGCGCGCTCGCCAAAGAAGGGCGCACGGTGGTCTGGATTGATGGCGGCCTGCACGCCACCGAAACGCTTGGCGCACAGCAGCTTGGCGAAACCGTCTACCAGATGGTCTCCGGCACCGACGACGAAACGCTGCGCATTCTCAATGACTGCGTGATTCTGTTCGTCCATGCCAACCCCGATGGCAACGAGCTCGTGGCCAACTGGTACATGCGGAACAGCGTGCCGACAGAGCGCACGCTCGCCGGGCTCCCGTCGCTCTATCAGAAGTACATCGGCCACGACAACAACCGCGACTTCTTCGCGTCCACGCAGGTGGAAACGGAGAACATGAATCGCGTCATGTTCCGCGAGTGGTATCCGCAGCTGCTCTACAATCACCACCAGAGCGGACCCGCGGGCACGGTCGTGTATTCACCGCCACTGCGTGACCCGTACAACTTCAACTTGCATCCGGCGCTCATCCTCGGGCTCCAGTCCATGGGCGCGGCCATGCACACGCGTCTCGTGGTGGAGAACAAGCCCGGCGCCACCATGCGCTCCGGTGGCCCGTATGATGGCTGGTGGAACGGCGGCCTGCGCAACACCGCCACGTTTCACAACACCATCGCGATGCTGACCGAGATGATCGGCAGCCCCACGCCCATGCGCATTCCGTTCGTCGCGAGTCGGCAGGTGCCGGGCGGCGACCTCGCGCTCCCCATCGCACCGGGCGAGTGGCATTTCCGTCAGTCCATCGACTACTCCGTGTCGCTCAATCGCGCCATGCTCGATTATGCGTCCCGCCTGCGCGAGAACACGCTCTACAACTTCTACGTCATGGGCCGCTCGTCCATCGACGCCGGCAATCGGGATAGCTGGACGGCGAATCCGCGTCGCATTGCCGAAGTCACCGGCCAGCCCATCTTCACCTCCGGCGGCGCCGTCACCGCGGGCGCGACCAGTGCGCCGACGCGTTCAGACGCCGATATCTACGCCGCCATTCGCGCGCCCGGATTGCGTGACCCGCGCGCGTTCATTGTTCCGTCCAACCAGCGCGATTTCCCCACCGCCGTCAAATTCATCAACGCGCTGCTCGAGACGGGGATCACGGTGCTCCGCGCCCCCGCGGCGTTCACGGTCCGGAACACCACGTATCCCGCCGGCTCCCTCGTCGTTCCCGCGGCGCAAGCGTTCCGCCCGCACGTGCTCGACATGTTCGAGCCGCAACGCCACCCGGATGTCTTCCCGTATCCCGGCTCGCCCCCCACGCCGCCGTACGACAACGCGGGCTGGACGCTCGCGTTCCAGATGGGCGTGCAGTTCGATCGCATCCTCGAGGCCTTCTCGGCACCGCTCGATACCGTGCGCGAATGGAATCTCAAGGCGCCGGCCGGCACGATCACCGCGGCCGATGGAGCGTCCGGCTTCATCACCACCAACGCGCTCAATGACGCCTTCGTCGCCGGCAACCGTCTCATCGCGAGCGGTGACGAGGTCTATCGACTCACCGCGCCGATCACGACCGGTGGACACATCTATCCGGCCGGCGCGCTGTACGTGCGGGCACGCAGCACGACACGCGCGCGCATCGCGACGTTAGCAACGTCGCTCGGCGTCAGCTTCGAGGGGATGAAAGGCCGAGCGCCCGTCGCCTCGCGCAAGCTGAGCGCGGCGCGCGTTGGGCTGTGGGACACGTACGGCGGCTCCATCACCTCCGGCTGGACGCGATGGATCCTGGAGCAGTTTGAGTTTCCCTTCACGCGCGTCTACGCGCCCGCGTTGGACGCCGGCGCACTGAACGCGAGCTACGATGTGCTCGTCTTCCCCACCGGCGCCATTCCCGGAGAGCGGAGCGGACGCGGTGGCAGCGCGGCGGCCGAACCGGTGCCCAACCTGCCGGCGGAGTTCGCGAATCAGGTGGGCCGCGTCACCGTTGCAGCGACCATCCCCAAGCTGCGCGAGTTCGTCGAGAACGGCGGCACCATTGTCGCCATCGGCAGTTCAGCCACCAATCTCGCCGCCGCCTTCAAACTGCCCGTGGACAACGCACTCGTCGAAAACGGCGCGCCGCTGCCGCGCACGAAGTTCTATGTGCCGGGCTCCCTGCTCTCGACGGCCGTCGATGCCACCAATCCCTACGCGCAGGGGATCACCGAACATGTGGACATGTTCTTCGACGACAGTCCCGCGTTCGCGCTGGGTCCACAAGCCGCCGCGGCCGGCGTCACGCGTCTCGCGTGGTACGGCAGCAAAGCGCCTCTGCACAGCGGATGGGCGTGGGGCCAGCCGTATCTCTACAATGCGGCGGCCGCCGTCGAAGCCAAGATCGGGAAAGGACGCGTACTCCTGTTCGGCCCCGAGATCCTGCAGCGTGCGCAGCCGCACGGCACGTTCAAATTCCTGTTCAACGCGATCCAGCTCAGCAGCCGGTAACCGCGCCCCTCGGTGGCGGCACGGATGTCGGGCCCTCGACGTCAGTGCCGCAACCACACAATCAGCGACGTCCGGCACCCCGACCCCGGCGTCATGCCGGTGGTGGTCGCACGGTCCAGACGCTCACCCGGCGTCAGGCTCGTCACTTTGGGCGTGGGCGGCTTCGTGGTGTACGCCTCCACGAACTCAATCTCCTCGACGGGGATCTCCCAGATCTGCGCGATGGTCGGCCCACCATCCAACAGCGCGGTGCAGGCCGGATTCATCAGCGCGCCGTCGGCGAAACTCGCCACCTGCTGCAGCTCGGTGAGGCCCGCCTTTTCCATATCTTCGCGCGTAAAAAACTTGGACCACGAGGGATTCGCACGCGTCATACGCTGGTTCATCTCAAACAGATTCGCGCCGATGCGGGGATTGGGCGACGACAGCGACGGCATCATCCACGCCGCGATCTTGCGCCCTTCCCCCTCGGGTACCGTCACGCTCACCAACTGCCGCGCATAGCCGGCGCGCGTCAGTTCTACCAAGTATTGCCCCGGCTTCACCGGCGTGAAGAACCCGCCGGCCGAGTCGGTTTCGGCGTGATGCGCGGTCCCGAGCACACGCACGGCCACGCCGGGCATCGCGTGGAACCCCGAGTCGGCGATGACGCCACTCAGCCCGCCGCGTTCGGCGGTGGTGACTACCGAGGGGAGCGAGAACGACATGCGCTCGAGTTGGAGCCGCACCGTCGCGCCGCTATCAGACACGGTCACCCGCTTGGAGATCGTCGCGAAGCCAACACGTCGCGCGTTCACCGTGTACTTCCCCGCCTTGGGCACCTCAAACCGGAACGACCCGTCGCTCCGTGTGCGCGCGCGGCGCTGGAGTTGCACGAGCGAGACCTCCGCATCCTCCAACGGACGCCCGGCGAGGTCGGTCACGATGCCGCTGAGCACCGGAGCTCCCTGCGCACGCGCCAGCGTCCACGGAGCCAACACCAACGGAGTCACGCCGAGCAGCAGAAGGCGGCACAACGCCGCCCGCATCAACCCGCCAAGACGGCGCGAGCCACAGAGTCCTGCACGCAACGCGTTCATCGCCCCCCTCCAGATCCCCGAGAAATGGTAACGGGCGCGAGCTCGAGCACCGTTGGTTCTGACACCACCCGCACGAACGTAGACTCGGCCCCCGTCGCGCGCACGGGCACCGCCACCTGCGCGAAGCCGAGATGCCCCGCCATGAGCCGCACCGAATCGTCACGCACCGACAACGCGAAACGCCCCTGCGAGTCCGCCACACTCTCAACGCGCCCCGTCAGCGTACCCTCCGCCGCAACGCGTGCACCGCGCACGCCAACGGCACTGGGTGTTTCCACCACACCAACCAACACCCACGTATCCCGCGTGGCACGCACGCGCGCGGACGTCGCGCGTTCACCACACGCGGCGCCCCCGAGACTCAGAGCGCCCGCGGCGGACACAATGACCGCGCGTCGAACGAAGACCACTCCACGAAACGCCATGAGCCCTTGAGGATGAGCGTATACACGTAAACGGCAATCCGGCCGCCGTCGGGGATGACTGGAAGCTGGCACCGGAGCGGCAGACGCGCGAGCGAAGTGCGAATGCCGATCACGCTCCCCGCGTGCCGAGCCTGTCGGCAACGTGGTTGCCCTTGCCGATGTGCACGCGGCAATCCATCGTCCCGTGGCTCCGGACCGACCAGCCACCGCGCCGCGAGTACTCCGTCCGTCCTCTGCAATCCCGTCACCCCGCGCCACGACTGATGCCGCTCCACTGCTGGTCCTCGGCCGCCTACGCCATTCCTCTGCCTGATGGCCATCGGTTTCCGATGGCCAAGTACGCCCTGCTGCGTGAGGGCGTGTTGGCCGCGGGGCTGGTGGCGCCGGAGCATCTGCATAATCCACCACGCGCGGAGCTGGACGATCTGCTGCGCGTGCACACTGCCGACTACGTGCAGCAGATCACCGACGGTACGCTGCCGGCCGCTGAACAGCGGCGCATCGGGCTGCCGTGGTCACCCGAATTTGTGGAGCGGGCGTGGCGGGTCGTCCGTGGCACCATCGAGGCCAGCGAGGCGGCCATGGATCACGGCATTGCCATGAACCTCGCCGGCGGCACGCATCATGCCTTCCCGCATCGGGGCGAAGGATTCTGCACGTTCAACGACGTGGCCGTCGCCGTGCGCCGTCTACAGCATCTGGGACGGATACGCCGCGCCGTCATCATCGACCTCGACGTACACCAAGGCAACGGCACGCACGCCTGCTTCGCCGATGATCCGTCGGTGTTCACGTTCAGCATGCACGGCGCGAAGAACTTTCCGTTTCACAAGGTGCCTGGTTCGCTCGATGTCGAGCTCGAAGACGGCGCCGGTGATGACGGCTATCTCGCGCTGCTGGATGAACACCTGCCGCGGGTCCTGCACGCGGCGCGCGCCGATCTGGTCGTATATCTCGCCGGCGCGGATCCGCACGAGGGCGATCGCCTGGGGCGGCTCAAGCTCACCTTCGACGGACTGCGCCGACGCGATGCGATGGTGCTGCAGGCCTCTCGCGAAATCGGCCTCCCCGTTTGCATCACCATCGCCGGCGGCTACGGCCGAGAGGTGCACGACACCGTGGCCGTGCATCTCGGGACCGTCGCCGTTGCCGCGTCGTTCGTCGGTGGTTCGGGGAGTCGCGTTACTTCTTGGAACCCAGCGGCATCGTCAATCCGAGCTGGATTGGAATGAACGAGGTCGTGGTGTGCTTGTTGCTGTTCACGAGATAGTGAACCTTGACATCGGCCACGAGATAGCGAACGGCCATGAAGAAGTTCAAGTCCCCACGTGGGACCACCACCCCAGCGCCCGCACCGAACGCCACCCCCGAATTCGCCTCGTCGGTGCTGGGCGCATTGTCCGACTTGAACGCATGTCGCATCACGCCAAGGTTGCCGATCACAAACATGCCCATCTCTTCGGCATCCCCGATGCGATAGGTGACCGTGCCCAACGCGCCACTGAGATTGGTCTTGTCACCGGTCACGTCCGAGTGATTGTTGCTGCCGTACAACCCCTCGGCGCCCACCGACAGCCCCTTGGGGCCGACCGCAAACAGGATGCCGACGCTGCCCACATAGCCCGTCTTGGCATACGAGTGGAAATCCCCCGTGGGGATTGTCGCCCCACCTGACAGGGCGAGTGCAGTCTGGCCGTTGGCGGCCGAAGCCAGACCCATCGACGCGACTAGCAGGGCAAACGGGAGACGCTGACGAAACGCGAACATAGGACCTCCAATTGACGTGAGTGACCCTCCACGCCTCTGCTCGACTGGAGCAGGCCGGATTTCCGGAAGGCACTGAACACATGATCAACACCGATTCATTCGTCAAGCAAACTGATCGCCGTCAATTCGCACGTGACGATCCCTTGCCGACTGCTGTGTTCGCGTGGCATGCTGTGCCATGACTCAACGCATCGTCATCGGCGCTAACGCCCACGCGGAACTCACCGCGCTGCTCCGCACCGCGCGTCCCGACCTCGAGATCCGCGGCAACAAGTACACCGAGCTCACCAGCGATGATCTCGCGTGGGGCGATACCTACATCGGCTTCCGTCGCCCGCCGCTGCCTACCATGGGTAACATTCGCTGGGTCCACTGCACCGGCGCGGGTGTCGACTCATGGCTCTATCCCGACGAACTCCCGCGCGAGATTCTACTCACGCGGACGTCCGAGTTGTTCGGCCCGCGTATCGCGGAGTGGGCACTCTCGCGCGCACTCGCCTTCACGCAGCAGATTCTTGAGCTCCACACCGCGCAGACGGCGCATCAGTGGGCGCCCCGCGACACCGACACGCTGCACGGTGCACGCGTCCTGGTGGTCGGCACCGGTGATATCGGCACGAACGTCGCACGTCTCTTCTCGGCGCTCGGCGCGCACGTCACCGGCGTCTCCCGCACCGGGCGTGGTGATGATGCCGTCTTCCATGCGCTCGCACGCGTCGACGCGCTGGCGGAGCTCGTGCCGCACGCCAACTGGATCATCTTCACGGTGCCCCTCACCACCGCCACGCGCGGACTGTTCTCGCGCGACGTGATGTCGCGCTGCACCGGCGCCACGCTGATCAACGCGGGCCGCGGCGCGGTGGTGGACGAGTCGGCCATCACCGATGCCATCGATGCCGGATGGCTGCGCGGCGCGGCGCTCGATGTCTTTGATGTCGAGCCGTTGCCCGCCACCTCACCGCTCTGGAGTCATCCACGCGTGATGGTCTCACCGCATATCTCGGGGCTCACCACGCACACGGGCGCCGCCACCGGATTCCTCGAGTGTCTCGCGGCATTCGAGCGCGGGGACACGCCGCCGTGGGTGGTGGATCGCGATCGCGGGTACTGACGCAGCGACCGATTCGGAGGCCGCGGAGAACGCGGACAGGCGCGGAAACAAGCGTGGAACGATGCGTTGCAAACGGCGTGTCCGGTCGCCGCTCAGCAGGCGATTACGGCTACGACCGTGCCGTCGGTGAGGCGCCGAGGGCGTCGCCAACGGCGTTGCAGGAGAGCACGGTGATGAAAATCATCAGCCCGGGGAAGATGGCCAGCCACGGTTCGCTGGTCATGGTGCTTTGCGCCTGATACAACATGTTGCCCCAACTGGCGGTGGGCGGCTGCACGCCCACACCGAAAAAGCTCAGCGCACTTTCCAACAGAATGCCACGACCAATCGCTAAGGTCGTGGCTACCGTCGCCACGGGCACCACACCCGGGAGCACGTGTCGCACCAACACGCGCAGCGAAGTCACCCCCGTTGCGCGCGCCGCGGTAACGAAGTCGCGCGTGGCCAGCGATTGCACCGACGTCCGCACCACGCGCGCCGTCTCCATCCACCCCACCACGCCCACCAGCGCCACCAACAGGGGCACGCCGGGGTGGAGGAACGCCGCGGCAATCATGAGCAGCGGCAGTCGCGGAATGCACAGCATCGCATCGGTGGCGCGCATGAGCAGATCGTCCGTCCATCCCCGCGCGTAGCCGGCGGTCGCACCCACCGCGACGCCAATGGCCACACTCATCGCCGCCGACACCAGACCGATAGCCAGCGACACGCGCGCGCCGAAGAGCACACGCGTCAGCAGATCACGCCCCAGTTCATCCGTGCCGAACCAGTGCGTCATCGAGGGCGCGGCGCGTCGATGCGCGAGATCCAGCGCATCCATGGCGAACGGCGCGACCAACGGCGCGATCAGCGCCGCCACCAGCAATACCGCCATCATTACGGTCGCCGTCGAGGCCGCGCTCCACCGAGCGCCACGCATGCGCGGCATCTACTCGCCCTGCCGAGTGCGCGGATCAAGCCATAGCACCAACACGTCCGCCATCAAATTGAACGATAGCACCGCGACCGATCCCACCATCAGGAACGCCATCAGCACCGCGTAGTCGCGCTTGGCCAGCGATTCGGTGAAGAGGCTCCCGATCCCGGGCCAGCCGAACAGACTCTCCGTGACCACAGCGCCCGAGGCCAGCATGGACGCGTCCAGCAGCACCACCGTGACAAACGTCGGCAACGCTAACGGCAGCGCGTGTTGCCACAGCAGTCGACGCTCCGACAAGCCGCGTGCGCGCGCGATGTCGACAAACGGCTGTGCAAGTGATTCGCGCATCGCGCGCCGCAGATAGCGCGACCACCCCGCCGCCAGCGCGACCGCCAGCACGATGGCCGGCAACACGAGATGCGACAGACGATCGACCACACCGCCGTCGCCAAACGATTGGCGACCGGACGACGGCAGCCACCCCAGTGCGCCAGCGAAGATCAACTGCAACACCAGCCCGAACCAGAAGACCGGCAGGGAAATGCCGGCCACGGCCAGTACGCTGGTGATGCGATCCACTCCGCGACGCGTCGCCGAGAACACGCCCACCGGTACCGCCAGCGCGAGCGCCGCGGCGACCGCCACGCCAACGAGCTCCAGCGTGGCCGGGATGCGTTCAAGCACCCGCTCGAGAACCGGTCGACCGTCGGCGTAGCTGTATCCCCAATCGCCACGCACGAATGCCGACAACCACGACACATACTGCACGCCCAGCGGACGGTCCAGTCCCATGGCCCGCCGCAGCCGCTCGATGTCTTCGGGGCGCACATTCGGGTTCTCGAGGTACGTCGACAGCGGCCCTCCGGGGGCGAGGTGCAGCAACCCGAAGAGCACCAGCGAAATCCCAAGCAGCAGCGGGACGGCCTGTGCGAAGCGCCGCCCGACTACTCGCCACATACGCCCACCCGCATCAACCGCGCACCAATCGTACCCATCGCACCAATCGCATCACTTCGCGACCAGCTCCCACTCATGCACGTTCCAGAATGGCCCCGCATTCGTGGGGTTGCCGGTGAAGTGCTGCAGGCGCGCAGGAATGGCATCCACCTTCGCCGTGTTGTACAACGGGATCTCCGGTGCCAGCTCGGCCACCCGACGCTGCGCCTCTTTCAGCAACGCCGCACGCTTGGCCTCATCGACGGTGCGGTCCGACTGATACAGCAGCGTGGTGAGCGCGGCATCCGCGAGGTAGTTGATGTTGCGACCCGCCGGCGGCATGCGATCAGCGGCAAAGAACAACGTGATTTCCGGATCGGCACCCTGCTGCCACCAGTGCAGCATGGCGTCAAAGTCGCCGTTGAACCAGAGGCTGCTGATGGAGGTGCCATCCACCAGCTGCACCTTCGCCTCAACGCCGACATCGCGAAACTGCTGCTGCATCGCCTGCGCGACGTTCTCGCGAATGGCAAAGCCAGCCTGCGTGATGATCGTGAACGACAGACGCACGCCACCTTTGACGCGAATACCGTCAGCGCCCGGTTTCCATCCGGCAGCGTCCAGCATCGACCGCGCGGTGGCGGGATTATATCCGTACGTGCGCACGGCTGGCTCATACACCGGCGAGAGCGGCTGGATGGGACCATTCACCACCTGCACCAGACTATCAAGCAGTGTGCGCACCAGCAACTCGCGGTCCACCGCGTGCGAGAGCGCCTGCCGCACCGCGACTTCACGGAACGGCGCGAACCGCTTCTCGTTCAGCGACACATGCTCGTAGCCGTTCCCCACGACCTGATTCAAGCGCAACGACGACACGGGCCGCAGCTCGCGCACCTTGTCCCACGGCACCAGCGCCACCATGTGGACTTCGCCCGACTTCAACTGGTTGATGCGCGTGGTGGTGTTGGCCAGGAACTTGAACAGCAACCGTTTGATCTTCGGATACTGCGCACCGCGCCAGTAATTGGGCACGCGCTCCAGCACGATGTACTCGCCCGTCTTCCATTCAGCCACGCGATACGGCCCGGTGCCTAGCGGCGCGCGGTTGTAATCGTTGGCCGAGTTGAGATCGCGCCCCTGCAAGACATGCTTGGGCAGCGTGCCACGCACGAACTGCAAGCGGTACGGCGCGTACACTTCCTTGTAGTGCACAATCGCCGTGAGCGAATCTGGCGTATCCACGGACGTGATCCGGTCAAACCCGTCCACACTCTCCGGCTTCCAGTCGCCCTTGTTGATGGCCGCGACCGTGAACTGCACATCGGCCGACGTATGCGCGCGGCCGTCGTGCCACGTGACGCCGGGGCGCAGCTTCCACGTGACGTCCATGCCGCCATCCGCGCGTACGCGCACGCCACCATTCTGCAGTGTGGGAATTTCGGCGGCCAGCAACGGCACGATGTTCATGCGCTCGTCGTTGGTCACCAACCCTTCCACCACGCACGACTCGATGTCTTCGAGAATGTGCGTGGCATAGCGATTCATGGTATCCGGCTCGCGATCATAGCCGACGATGAGCAGCTCGTTTGACGCACCCGAGCTCGCACCGGCGCCTGCGTTCCCGCCACCACCGTTACCGGCAGCACGGTCGCCGCGCCCGCACGCCATCGCCATCGCCAACATCCCCAGCGCGCCTCGGCGCGCCCGCGGCCATCGGTTCATTGCTCGCTCGCCATGAGTCGTGCCACCAGCGACACGGGAATCGCGCCGCGGCCCAGCAGGTCGTCGTGAAAGGCGCGCAGCGAAAACGACGCGCCGCGTGCCGCGCGCTGCTCGGCGCGCAGATCCAGAATGCCCTGCGTCCCCAACCAGTACATCAACGCCGTGGCCGGGAACATGCTGTTCTTCGTCGTCTCCCCAGCCGCCATGTCCGCGCTCATCCCGACCTGCGACCGGTAGTACGCAACGCCGTCATCAAAAGACCAGTCACCCAGATGCAGCCGTAAGTCGACAATCGCCCGCGCCACCTGCCGCACGCGCGTGTGCTGCTCCGACAAACGCTCCAACGGAGTGAAGACGCCCAGCTCCTCGGCCAGCTGCGTGGCATAGCACGCCCACCCTTCCGCCATGCTACCGCCCAGAAACATGCCAATGCGACTCGCGGCATCCACCGCCGCAATCGTGCCCACGCGCGACGACGAACGATGCACCGCATGCCAGTTCTGCACATGGTGCCCGATGCCGCCGTGATGCACCACGTGATTGAGCATGATCGTGCTGTGGTTCCACGCGGCCAGGCGCTGCTGCTGGTCGTCGGGCGACATGTCGGGCTCCACCGGCGCCACCACGTAGTCGTACACGGTGTACGGATCGAACGGTGCCGGCGACCGATAGAAGAGCCAATACAACTGCGGTTGCGCCGCGCGCGCCCACGCGGGAATGGGCACGTAGCGAATCGGCCACTCCGGCCACGTCACCACATCCTGCGCCATCGCCGCCGCACGCACCGTGTTCCAGCGCCGCACAAAGGTGTCGTAGTACTCAGTGGCCGCGGGGCGGTCCGCCGCCATCGCCGCCTGCGCCCGCGACCAGTCGCCATCAAACGACGTCGCCACCTGCTCGGTGAGCACCGCCGCTTCGCGAACCATCGCCCGCTCGGCACGCGCCAAGAGGTCGCGCGGCGCCTCCTCACAGAAATGCCCGCGACGCAGCAGCGTGGCCAACAAGCCCTCCCCCACCCCCACCCCATTCATGTCCGCGCTCCTCACCCCCACCACCCACTCCGCCGCCGCAGCGAACGCCCCCCGAGCCCCCTCCGCCGCAGCCAGTACCGCCGCGCCCTCTGAGCCCTC
>CALQGY020000010.1 GCA_943330235.2 Candidatus Kuenenia stuttgartensis | reverse complement strand
GCTCCGGACGAGCTGCCTGAGCGCCGGGATGGCGCTCGTCGCCGCGTCCGCGGCGGCTTCGTCCGCGTCGGCGCAGGATTCCTCCACCGTGAAGGTGCCGGTCAAGCAGCTCGCGCCCGTCGAGGCCCGCTCCACGCGAGGCCTGTCGGCGGTCTCGACGCTGCGCGCGCTTCCCGATGGCAGCCTGTACGTCAACGACGGGCAGCGTCGACAGATGCTGCGTTTCGACGCGGCGTTGAAGGAAGTGCGCATCATCGCCGACACGGCGCCGGGCGCCCCGCTCCCGTACGGACAGCGGTCGTCCAGCCTGATGCCGTACCTCGGCGACTCGACCATCATCGTCGATCCGTCGACCTCCGCGCTGGTCGTGCTGAACGCCGAGGGGAAAGTCGTCCGCATCATGGCGTCGCCGCGCAATAACGACATCAATCTGCTGGCCTCGACCAACCTTGGGTCCAACGCCTTCGACACGAAGGGCCAGCTGGTCTATCGCCAGGGGCAGTCCAACGGCGGCGGGGGCATGGCCCAGATGTTCGGGTCCGGTAACGATCGCGGCGGTCGTGGTGGACAGACGGGTGGCCAGCCCGGCGGACAGAGCGGCGGTCAGCGTGGCGGTGGTGCGCCCGGTGGGCAGCAGGGCGGTCGAGGATCCGACGGCGGCTTTGGTGGTGGTCAGCCGGGCGGATTCGGCGGCGGTGGACAGGGCGGATTTGGCGGCGGCCCCGGCGGCCGTGGGAACCAGTCGCAGACGCAGCCGGACTCCCTCCCCGTCGTTCGGGTGAACTTCGACACGCGCAAGGCGGACAGCGTGGCGTGGGTGAAAGTGCCGAAGAGCGAAACGGCCATGACGCGTGGCGAGGACGGCAGCATGCGCTTCACCGTCAAGATCAACCCGCTCCCGCAGGGCGACGATTGGGCGCTGCTGAGCGACGGAACCGTCGCCGTCATTCGCGTGCTGGACTACCACGTGGACTACTTCGCGGCCGACGGCACGCGCACCTCCTCGCCGCGTCTGCCCTTCGATTGGAAGCGCATCTCCGACGACGACAAGACCAAGATGGTGGATTCGCTCAAAACCATGGCGAAGGGCATCACCGATCGGGCGGCCGCCGGCGGAAATACCGGCATGCGGATGAACTTCGAAGTCATCTCGGCCGAGAAGTTGCCGGATTACTACCCGCCCATTCGGGCCGGCTCCACGATGGCCGACCGTGACGGGAATCTGTGGATCCTGCCGTCCACGTCGAATCTGTCGGCGCAGCTCGCCCAGTCGATGATGGGCGGTGGCGGCGGCCGCGGCGGGTTTGGTGGTGCCCCCGGTGGCGCGCCCGGTGGCGCGCCTGGTGGCGCGGCGGGCGGTGCGCCTGCTGGCGCGCGCGCGGCCGGTGATTCCGCTGGACGCGGTGCCCGTGGCGGACGCGGTGGTGATACCGGCGGTATGGCGGGCATGGCGGCCATGTTGCCGGCGGGCATGACCGCTGCGATGATGGCACCGCTGGTCTACGACGTCGTCAATCGCAGCGGCGAACTCGTCCAGCGCGTGCAGTTGCCCGCCGGACGCCAGCTGGCCGGCTTCGGCACCAACGGCACGATCTACCTCGCGGCTCGCGAAGGCCGCGAGATGTTCATCGAGAAGACCCGCATCGTGAAGTGATGAGGGGGCGTCGATAACAAACGGGGGGCATGGACTCGTCCATGCCCCCCGTTTCGCATCCCCGAGACGACTCGTCGAACTCAGCCCGTGGGGCCAGCCGACAGAATGTTCGCCGGCACCGCGCTGCCAAACTTCGTGATGTTCTCGCGGAACATGCCGGCCAACTTCGACGCCTGCGCATCGTAGGCGGCGCCGTCGCTCCACGTCAGCCGCGGGTCCAGCACTTCGCTGGGGACGCCGGCCACGGTCGTCGGCATGTGCAGCCCGAAGATCGGATGGACCTTGGTCTCCGCGCTCTGCAACGATCCGTCCAGCACCGCGCGCACCATCGCCCGCGTGTGCGGCAGCTTCATGCGCTGGCCCACGCCGTACGCGCCGCCGCTCCATCCCGTGTTCACCAGCCACACCTGGGCGCCATGCGTGTTCAAGAGCTCGCCCAGCATGGTCGCGTACTTCGTGGGATGCCACACCAGGAACACCGCGCCAAAGCACGCGCTGAACGTCGCCTGCGGCTCGGTCACGCCGCGCTCCGTCCCGGCCACCTTGGCCGTGTAGCCCGAGAGGAAGTAGTACATCGCCTGTTCGGGCGACAGCTTGGCGATGGGCGGCAGCACACCGAACGCATCGGCCGTCAGGAACACCACGTTCTTGGGGTGTCCGCCACGACCGCTGGGCACATGGTTGTTGATGTAGTGAAGCGGGTAGGAGGCGCGCGTGTTTTCGGTGACCGATTGATCGCTGAAATCGACCGTGCGCGACGGCTGGTGCAGGACCACGTTCTCAAGCACCGTGCCAAACATCTGCGTGGTCGCATAGATGTCCGGTTCGTTCGTTGCTGAGAGGTTGATCACCTTCGCGTAGCAGCCGCCCTCGAAGTTGAACGTCCCTTCGGAGGACCAGCCATGCTCGTCGTCGCCGATCAGCCCACGGGTCGGGTCGGCGGACAGCGTCGTCTTGCCGGTGCCGGACAGGCCGAAGAAGAGCGCCGTGTCGCCGGCCTCGCCGATGTTCGCCGAGCAGTGCATGCTGAGCACGTCCTGCTTGGGGAGCAGGTAGTTCATCACGGTGAACATGGCCTTCTTCAGCTCACCGGCATACCGCGTTCCGCCAATGAGAATGGTGCGTTCGGCGATGTTGAGCACAATGAACGTGCCCGTGCGTGTGCCGTGGCGGGCCGGCTCGGCCTGATACTCCGGTGCGTGATACACCGTGAAGTTGGGCGCGAACGTCGCCAACTCGTTGATGAGCGGGCGGATGAACATGTTGCGCACGAAGTTCGCGTGCCACGCATTCGGCAGCACGTAGCGCACGCTCAAGCGCGTGGCCGGATCGGCGCCGCAATACAGGTCCTGCACGAACAGTTCACCCAGGCCGTTCAGGTACTGCTGTACGTCGGCCTTGAGTGTCGCGAAATGCTCGGGCGAAATGGGCTGGTTGACCTTGCCCCAGTCCACATCGGCTTCGCTGGACGGCTCACGCACCACGAACTTGTCATTCGGGGAACGGCCGGTGTGTGGCGTCGTGTTGGCCACAAAAGGCCCCATGTCCGCCAGCACGCCCTCGCTGCGACGAACCGCGGCTTCCACCAACTCCGGTGCCATCAGGTTCCAGTGCACGTGCCCCGACGGCGTAAGCCCCTGCGGGCTGAGTCCGTCCGCGCTCATGCGCGCGAAGGTGGACGACGGAGAATCCTGTGTCGCCATGACTGCGACCCTCTTGCAAAGGACAACGGAGGCGTTGACTGTCGCCTCCGAAATGAACGAGAACGCTTCGGCCGACGCAGGACCATTGTGTCATGCGCGACGAAGCGTTCAGCGGAAAATGTGCGGACCTTCGGACGGACGGTTTTCTGTAGGACGTCTCGGCAGCCCTTCGGCAACCGAGACGGCGGGAGAAGGAACATGACGCATAACTGCCCGAGGTTCAAGCGGTTGCGGAGGTCTGCCCGTCGTCTGAGCGGCCGTTAGAGCGTCAGCCCCGCCGGTTGACCGAGGAGGAATCGGAGGGTGGCGGCGTCCCGTGCGGTGGGTCGCTCCGCGGTGGGCAGACCGAACATCAGGTCGTCGGCATGGTCGCTGTGCGCGCCGATGCCCAGCGCATGCCCGAATTCGTGGGCGACGATGGCGTTGTACGCGCGCTGCGCATCCACGCGGCCGCGATCAACCCGGATGACGACGCGTGCCGCGGACGTGCCACCCGCGGCGAGTGAGAGCGGCTGCGCGCGCTGGGGGACACCGCTCCCCGGACAGAAGTACGTGTAGCCGGCCGCGCTGCGCGCGTCGAAGGGGCAGCTGCCGGCCAGCACCGGCGCGGCGCTGGCGCGGTCATACACCACGATATCGGCCTCGCCGATGGTCGCGGCGGGCACCAACGTGAACTCAGCGAATTGACGGACACCGTTCCACTGGGTGATGGCCTGGCGGACGGCAAGCGCGAGATCCATCGGGGCGCCGCTTTCGGTGACCGTCCAGACGTGCACCGTCGTGCCGCTGCGCCAACGGTACAGCAGCCCGCCGGTCAGGGTGGTGGGGTTGTACGCGGCGGCCGGTCGCGTGATTGCGGGCGCCTCGCAGGCGGCCAGCACGAGGGTCGCCCCCGCCACACCGCACACCGCTCGGCGCAGCGCACCGATCAGCGCACCGGTGTACGCGGCGGGTCGCGAGGCGGGTCGCGAGGCGGGTCGCGAGGCGCGCAGCGAGGAGTGACGCGAGCGCATGGCGGCCGGCCTCATTTCAGCACCCGCAGGCCAATGGCGATGCGTCCAACCCAACCCGTGGTACCCGGCGTGTCCCCAACGACCGCCGACGCGTCGATACCCGGATCGAGGCGCATCACGCTGTAGCGCGCGAAGAGGGCCAGCGAGCGCAGATCGAATGCCGATTGCCGGGCCACGGCATCGAGACCTGAGCCGCGTCGGAGCGAGATCCCCGCTTCACCGACCGTGGCGATGCGCGACGCGGTCGCGAACGGGAGGAGCGTGCGCGCCCCGGAGAGCGCGACTAACCCGGCGCCGGCTTCGAGGTCGCTGCGGATCCTCCGGCCGCGGCGCAGTGCCACCGCGACCGTCCCCAGGAGCTCGGCGTCGCTCAGCGTGCCGCCATCCCATTGAACGTCGGCTTCGCGCAGCGTCAGCGGCTGACTGGCGACGCGCACGGCGACGCCCGCTCGCACGCCGAGGTGCGTCTCGCGCGACGCGGTCAGCGAGAGCATGGCGCCGGTCGTCGAGGACACGGTTGGCGCGCTCTCGCTGGCCAGCCAGGTGCCACCGAGGGCGGCACCGGCTTCACCGCTTATGTGCCAGCGATCATCATGTGAGGCGCGTCGATCTTGCGCCTCGGCCTGGACGCCGGAACACACCACGGCAGACACGAGGAAGGAGAGGCACCGGACACGTGCGCGCAGGAGAGGCTCCAGGAGAATGAGGTGGGGCAGGTCGGCTCGCCCGAGTCGCTGGTGGACGTTACTCTTGTCGTGAACGATTCGGCAGCCATTGTGCAGCGCCGCTGGTCGCTGCGGCGTGGTCCTCTCCCTCCTCGTGTCCCCCGTGCGCTTCGCTCGACGTCCGTATTGGTCGCGGATTCTGGTCCTCCTTGCGGTCTTTCAGCTCGTCGCGCCCTCGGTGGCGGCGATCGCGGACGCATGGCGCATGGACCGTCGGGAAGCCTATGTGCACCTCGAGTCGGAGTCGACGTCGACGTGTGTGGTGGTGCACAACCATCACTGCTTGCTCTGTTCGGTGGCGACCGCGCCCACCGGGGAAGCGCCATCGCAAGTCGAGCCGCTGCGCGACTGCCATGTGTGGCGCCCCGTCAGATCCGAGCGTGCGCACGCCGTTCAACGCGTCGGGGCATCGCCGTCGACACCACGCGCACCCCCCGCATCAGAGAGCTGAGTCCGTCCGTACCGCGGATTGCCGGACGCATCCCGGTACCCATCGCGGCGCACGACGTGCGCGCGCCCACTCTCTCTCTGCGGAGCTCCAACATGCCGTCACGTATCGCGCGCCTGTGCAAGGCGCTGCGTGTGCTGTCTGTCGGTTTCGTCATCGCGGCCCCAGCGACCGGGCGCGCTACCGAGCCGACCCCGTCCCCCGTGCCCAGTCGCGCTAGGGCGCTGGGCGCCATTGCGCCGGGCGCCATTACGCGTGAAGGCGCCGTATCCGGTGTGGTGCGCGATAGCGCCGGACATCCGCTCAGTAACGTCCAAGTCGTGGTCAGCGGCGTCAATCGCGTCGCCACCACCGACGAGAAGGGCGAGTTCATCGTGCGTGGTCTGCCCGCGGGGACGTATCATCTGAATCTGGTGCGCATCGGGTACGTCGCCGAGCACGAGGTGTTCACGGTGCCGGACGACGGCCCGATGGTGCGGATCACGATCGTCATGCGCGTCGCGACCGTCCGTCTTTCCAGTGTCAATGTCACGGCGACCCCCAATGGGTCCGATCCGCTCAACGTGACACAGGCCACGGTGCAGCTGTCGGGGAAGGAGCTGCAGCGCTCCCTCAGCTCCTCCATTGGCCAAACGCTCTCGGGAGAGCCGGGGATGTCCACCCGCTTCAACGGGCCGATGGCCAGTGCGCCGGTCATTCGTGGACTCACGGGGGAGCGCGTGCTCGTGCTCCAGGACGGCGACCGTGCCGGCGACCTGTCCTCGGCGGCCGCCGATCATCTGAACGCGGTGGATCCCAGCAGCGCCGAGCGCATCGAAGTCATCCGCGGCCCTGCGTCTTTGCTCTACGGCAACAACGCGTTGGGCGGGGTGGTCAACGTCATCTCCAGCGACATCCCCACGAGTATTCCGCGGCGCGCATCCGGCTATCTGCTGGGGCAGGGCGAGTCGGTCACGCCGGGTGGCGTAGGCGCCATGGGGCTGACACTACCGCTGGGGCGTCAGTTTGCGGTCACGGCGCGGGGCGGCGTGCGCCAGTTCAAGGACATGCGCGTCGGTGGCGGGGCGATTCAGGACAACACCCACGGCAACACCAACAACGCCACGCTGGGCGGAGGGTTTGTGAGTGACCACGCCTCGGTGGGGGTGGTCTACCGGCAAATGGACTTTGCGTATGGGCTGCCGCACGCCGAGGACGAGGAGGCCGTGCGCTTGGATGGCAACCGTCGCATGCTGCAACTGCAGTCGACTGTCGGGACACACTATCTACCCGTCAGCACGATCAAAGTGGACGGCACCGCGCAGTGGTATCGGCACAGCGAAATCGAGCCCAGCGGCGACGTCGGGACGCGGTTCGCGCTGAACACGCAGACCGCCAACCTCTCCGCCCGTACCCAAGTGGGATCGGCGACCGGAGCCATCGGCGCGCAGGGGCTGTTGCGTCAGTACACGCCTACGGGTGACGAGGCCTTCACGCCCGGTTCGGACAACAACAACGTCGCCGTGTTTGCGTTTCAGGAAATCGCGCTGTCGTCCGGCCGTGCGGAAGACCAGACCGCGCGCCTGCAACTCGGGGCGCGCTTCGATCGCTTCTCGCTCAGCACGCGACCCGAGTCGTCAGAGGAGCTCGCGCGCTTTGGCCGCGCGCAGTCGCGCGCCTACAACAATCTGGCCGGCTCCGTGGGGCTCAGTGTGCCGGTGGCGCGGGATGTCTCGGTGACCGCGAATGCGTCGCGCGGATTCCGTGCCCCAACGGTCGAGGAGCTGTTCGCGAACGGATTCCACGCGGCGGCGGGAACCTTTGACGTCGGGAATACGGCGCTCACTCCGGAGAAAAGCCTCGGGCTTGAGACCGGCCTGCGCGCGCAAACACGACGCACCTTCGCGCAGCTCAACGCGTACTACAACCGCATCGATCAGTACATTCGTCCCGTTGCCGTCGGCGCAGAGGACGTGGACGGCACCGCGGTGCCGCTGGTGAACTACCGGCAGGACGACGCCGCCCTGTATGGCCTCGAAGGGCAGGTCGAGACGCAGCTGCCGCATCATCTCGTGGCGGGGGTGATGGGGGACTTCACGCGGGCGACGCTGCGGGATGGATCCGAGAACCTGCCGTACATTCCGGCTGGCCGTGTTGGCGCCTCGTTGCGCTTCGACAACGGACGCTGGTCGGCGGGCGGCGATGCACGGCGCGTCTTCGCGCAGACTCACGTCAGCGGCGATGCCCTGGATATTCCGACCACCGCCTACACGCTGCTGAACGTGAACGTCGTGTGGCTCTTCTCCGCGGCGGGCAGCACCGTGCATTCACTCACGTTTCGCGCGGACAACCTGCTGGACGCGCAGTACCGCGATGCCACCAGTCGGATCAAGCGGTTCGCCTACAACCCGGGCCGCAACCTCAGCGTGGTGTATAAGCTGCTGTTCTAGCCGCGCGCACTCACGCGAGACTCCGCAGCAGCTTGAGCATGCGCCCGTCGGTTTCGGCGGGCGCATCGCCTTTCGGGGTTTCGAGAATCTTGGGCACCGCGGTCAGCCGCTCGTCGCGCATGATGCGGCCAAACGCCTCGCTGCCGATCGTGCCTTCGCCAATCAGTTCGTGGCGATCCAGGTGCGATCCCAGCTTCGCCTTGGAATCATTGAGGTGCAGGCAGCCCAGTCGCGCAAAGCCCACGGTGTCGCCGAAGCGCGCCCACACGCCGTCGTAATCCTGTGCCACATCGTAGCCGGCCGCCCAGATGTGCGCCGTATCGAGGCACACGCCCAGCCGATGCTGCAGTGTGGCCGGAATGCGCGACAGCAGGTCCGCCATCTCCTCAAACGTCGAGCCCAGCACCGTGCCCTGACCGGCGGTCAGCTCCATGAGCAGTCGCGTCGGGCCCGGCTCCGCCTCTAACGCTTCGGTGATCGCGTCGGCGTTGCGCGCAATCCCGCTGGCGCGATCGTCCATGAAGTTGCCGGGGTGCGACACCAGCGCATCCAGCCCCAGCGCATAGCACCGTCGCAGTTCGGCGCGGAAGCTCTCCTGCGACTTCGCGCGCAAGGCGTCGTCGGGCGACGCGAGATTGATGAGATACGAATCGTGTGCGCACGTCCAGCGCACCTGCGTCTCGCGCATCGCGGCGCGGTAGCGCTCGGCCTCAACGGCATCGATGTCGCGCTCCAACCAGCGGTTGGCCTGCTTGGTGAAGATCTGCGACGCGGTCGCGCTGATCTCGCGCGCGCGCGCCGCGGATTCCCACGTGCCGCCGGCGACGGACACGTGTGCGCCCAGCGGGCCGCGATCGGCGGACCAGTCACCGGCGTCCACGAGAATCGGGGCGTCGAGTGGCGGGGCAGGGGGCGACGCGGGTTTGCGCGTCGAAGGCGCTTTCTTGGCAGGCATCACGGAAAGTAAGAGGAACGCCGCGCGTCTGCAGTGGATCACCCGCGACCGCGCGACCGCGCGACCGCGCGCTCGCGCTTCTGCGCGTTAGCGCTTCTGCGCCCGCAACCACTCCAGCGGGTCGACCGCGCGCCCCTTGGGGCGAATCTCCAAGTGCACATGCGGCGGAAGATCCGGGTCCGCCGCCCCCACCGTTCCCAACGTCTGCCCCTTCTGCACTTCTTGCCCCTTCTTCACATCAATCCGCGCCAGCGAGCCGTACACCGAGTAGTCACCGCCGCCGTGCTGCACGATCACGGTGGGCCCGTACGTGCCGACGTTCTCGGCCAGCACCACCTCGCCTGCCGCAATGCTGCGCACCGGCGTGCCGGCATTCGCACCAATCCCTAATCCGTTCCATCGCGTGGTGGTGTTGTTCGGGTTCACCACGCGCCCGAAGCGATACAGAATGTCCCCGTCCACCGGCCAGTCGAGGCGCCCGAGATCGGACGTGCGAATGGTGGACGGCGCAGCGGGCTTCGCATTGGGGGACATCTCGGCGCGCCGTCGCGCCGTTTCAAAGCTGGCGATCACGCTGGCCACGCGCGCTTCATCGCGTGCAATCTGCGTGAGTCGCTCGCGCGTCTGCGTGGCACTGCGCTGCACCAGCGTGAGGTTGCGCTGACGCTGGCCTTCCAGACTCGCCAGGCGGCGCGCCTCGCGCTCCTTCTCGGTGCGATTGCGCGTGACATCATCCTGCAGACGCACGAGGAGTTCTCGCTGCGCGACGATATTGTTGCGCAACGCTTCCACGCGTCGCACCAACGTGCGGTCATGCAGCGCGAGATCGTGCAGATACTTATAGCGCGCCACCAGCGCGGCGAACGACTGCGCGGACAGCAGCGCTTCCACATCGTACAGCTGCCCGCGCTTGTAGATGTCCACCATGCGGCGTTGCAGCGCGTTGCGCTTGTTGACGATCTCCTGCTCGGCGCGCGACAGCCCCGCGCTCGCGGTCTCGACTTCGCGCGTGATGGTCGTCAATTGCTGATCCAGCGCCGCCACAAGACGCGCCGTCGTGCTGCGCTGCGCCTCGATGTTGTTCACCTCGTCCGCCAGCGACCGCGCGCTCCGCTGGAGTTGCGCCATCTTGGCCTCAAGGTCCGCGCGCTCGCGGCGGAGCTTGTCGAGTTCGTCCTGCTGCTGACGCAGACGCTGCTCCGGCGTGGTGGCCGCGGCGCCACCGGCCCCCTGCGCCGCCAGCGCGCGCGGCACCATCGCCGACATCACGACCAGCGCGAGCAGGCCGGCCGCCCGCCCGATCGCACGCACGCCCATCACGGTTCGTTCCAGACGCGTCGCAGGTGTCGTCCCACGGAGATCCAGCTGCCCAGCAGGCCAATCACCGCACCGGCCACAATACCAAGCGCCATCTGCTCGGTGGTGAAGAACTCCGTGGCCATGAACGATTCCGTCACGACCCGATTGGCAGTCCACGCGAGCGCCAGCGCGATGAGCCCGCCGGCAATCCCCTTGAGCGTCCCGTCAATCAGATACGGCAGACGCACGAAGGCATTCGTCGCACCCACGAGCCGCATGATCTCGATTTCGCGCGTGCGCGCCAGAATGGCCATCCGGATGGTCGCGCCAATGATGATCACGGCGACCAACGCGAAGACCAGCCCCAGCCCCGTCCCCGCCACGCCGACGACGGTGCGCACGCGATACAACTTCTCCACCCACTCGCGGCCGTAGCGCACTTCTTCGACCACCGGATACGTCTGCAGGCGTCCGGTGATCTGCTGCATTGTTTCCGGATCGCGCGTGCCAGGTTTGAGGCGCAGCTCCACCGATCCCGGCAGCAACGCCCCGTCCATCACGTCGCTGAACTCCGAGAGCTCGGCGCGCGCCCGTTGCAACGCGGAGTCCGGGCTGACGTACCCCACGTCGGCCACCTGCGGCAGTCGCTGCACCGCAGCCAGCAACTCGTTCACCTGCACTTCGGTGGCGCCGTCAACGAGGAACGCGCGGATCTCCACGCGATTCTCAATTTGTCGCAGGGCGGACTGAATGTTGATCGCCACCAGACCGAAGAGACCGAAGGCGAAGAGGGAAAACGCGATCGTGGTGACACTGAGCACGGCCAACGCCGGCGACCGCCGGAACGCGAGCAGCACTTCACGCCAGGCGAGTCTCATCGCCGTCCCCCGCCGCGCAAGTCGGCCTTGAGGCGCGCCACGTCGGTGCCGTCGAACTTGAGCACGCCGCGGTCGAGCTCCAGGAACCGCAGCCCCGTGCGCTCGATAAGCGCCACATCGTGCGTGGCCATCACCACCGCCGTGCCCGACGCGTTGATCTCGCGCAGCAGCAGGTAGATGGCGTGTGTGGCCTTTTCGTCCAGATTGCCGGTGGGCTCGTCGGCGAGCAACACAAACGGATCGTTGACGAGCGCGCGGGCAATGGCGACCCGTTGCTGCTCGCCGCCGGACAGTTCATGCGGAAACGACGTGGCCTTGGACGCGAGCCCGACTTGCATGAGCAGGCGCGACACCTTCGGGCCGATGGAGGCGCGCGGCGCTCCGGTGACCTCAAGCGCGAAGGCCACATTCTGTTCGGCGGTGCGATCGGGGAGGAGACGGAAGTCCTGAAACACGATCCCTAACCGACGACGCAACGACGGGATTTCGCGCGGCTTGATGCCAAGCGACGAATAGCCCGACACGCGCACTTCGCCCGACGTGGGGCGTTCGGTCATGGAGATGAGCTTGAGCAGCGTACTCTTCCCCGCGCCGCTGTGCCCCGCCAAGAAGATGAACTCTCCTTTGTCGAGCTCGAACGACACATCGCGCAGGGCGGCGCCCGATCGCGGATACTCCTTCGTCACGTTCATCAAACGCAGGATACCGGCCATCAGGACTCCAACGCCTGTGCCAGATCCGCGATGAGATCGTCAACGTGCTCCAGTCCCACACTGAGTCGCACGAGGCCGTCCGGTACCCCGACCGCGGCGCGCGGTTCGCCGCTCGACGGCTCGCCGCTCCATGGCTCGCTGCTCCATGGCGCATGCGAACTCTCACGTGCTTCGCACGCCGACGAGGCGACGCTACCCGCCGTGGTGGCGTGGGCCACGAGTTGAAGGCGCGCGATCATCCGCGTCGCCGCGTCCGGTCCGCCGAGGAGTTCAATCGCGAGCATACCGCCGTAGCCGTCCAGCGTGGCGCGCGCCGTCTCGTGATCCGCATGCGTTACCAATCCGGGATAGTGCACCGCCCTGATGGCCTGGTGCGCACTCGCCCACTCGGCTAGCTGCATCGCGTTCTCCTCCATACGACGTACACGAACCGCCAGCGTCGTCAGGCCACGCGCCAAGAGCGCGAGACCCGCGGGGTCGGGCACTGGGCCCCAGATTGCCATCTTGCGGCGCACTTCGTCCACCAGCGACTCGCTCCCGCACACGACACCGCCCACGGCGTCGGCCGATCCGCTGAGCAGCGTGGTCGAGGCATGGATCACGACATCCGCGCCATGCTCCGTCGGCCGAAAATTGATGGGCGAGGCGAACGTCGAATCGATGACGAGGGCGATTCCATGTTCCTGCGCCAGCGCGCTGGTGGGCTGCAGATCGATCACGCGCGTCGACGGGTCGGCCGGCGATTCGAGAAAGAGCACGCGCGTCGTCTGACGCACGGCGCGCCGCCATCCACGCGCGTCGGTGGGGTCGACGAACGTGACGTCGATGCCTTGCGCGGCCAACTCCTCTTGCAGAAACCGGCGCACGCGGCCGGGCAGCCAACGGCTGGCCACGAGATGGTCGCCCGATCCGAGCAGCGCGAGCAGCGTGCAGGTGGTCGCGGCCATGCCGCTCGCCAGCACCACCGCGGCGTCGGTACCGTCCAGCGCCGCCAGTCGGCGGCCGAGGTAGTCGGTGCTCCCACCGTCGTCCAAACGCGCCGCTGGCGAGTGGACCCCCGTGCCCAGGTCGCGCCCCCCGTGGAGCAGTACCGTTTCGCGATGCACGGACGGCTCCGCGTCAGGCGTAACGGTGGGTGTCGGTCTCCATCTTGACGATGCGCACGATTTCGGACGGTGACGCGCCGGCCACGTCGCGCAGGACGACACCGCCGCGGGGCACGGTTTCGTCGATTTCCAGCACCGCGATCTCCGAGCGACGCTCAGAGACCACGCGCACCAACTCCCCGTCCGACACGAGGCGGATGAGGGCGTCGTCCGGGCGCATGCGCACCATCGGGCCACGTTCCGGATCGCCGGACCGCGTGGCGATGAAGCCGACCACCTGAAGCGGCGGCGAGAATAAGCTGAATTTGGCCATGGAAAGCTCAGGAGATCGAGGGAATGGCCCCAGGAATCACATACCCCTGATCGCCGTGCATGATCAAGCGACGGCGACAGAGCACGTCCAGCAGCACTTCGGTGTCCGCTAACGGGGCGTCAATGGCGCGCGCCGCATCCCACGCGGTAATGGGGCCGTCCTCGCGGACCACCTCCCACAACCACCGCTCGTCCTCGCTGGCGCAGCCGTACAGTTCGGCGCGGCCGTCGTGCAGTGCCACCAGCGCCAGCTCGTGCCGTTCCAGCACCGTCTCGATCGGATCGAGATGGCCGTCATGGATCCCGAGGAACAGCAAGTACCCCGACGGACCGTCCACGTCCGCGTACCGCAGCAGCAGCTTCGCGACGATCTCGTCGGCGCACGAGAAGTCCAGCAGGTTCACCTGCGAGAAATCGATCGTCGTCACCACCGGCACGCCGATGTCCACGACCTGCTGTTCGATCGCCGTGCGCACCGCGGCCCCAGTGGGGCGCGTGACGAGATTCGAATACAGGCTGGTCACCGTCGACCGCAAGACGCTGCTCACGTCGATCCGGTGCGTCATGATGATCGCTCCCGGGTTCGCGTCCGTGAGGCCACTGCCGCGCCGGGGCGCGGCGTCGGATCCCCGATACGCTCGGGAATCGTGATTTGCATCTGCGAGCCGGGGAAGTACGGCAACGACTCGGTCATCGGGACGTCTTCATCCCAGCCGGGCGAAATCGCGAGCCGCGCCGTGCCGCTGCGAACCGACAGCTTGCCGTGCCAGCGGCCGACGAAGCGACGAATGCCGGCCAAGCCCTGGCCGCGCCCCTTGTCTCCATGCCGGAAGCGGCTCACTGCACGCAGCACCGCATCTTCCAGTGCCATGGCGTCGTCCCAGCGATCACTGCGTCGATGACCGGGCGCGCTCTCCAGCGAGCGCTTGAATCCGACGCCCGCATCGCACACCGCGATGACCACCACGCGGCGGCCCAGGCGACGCAGATACTTGTACGTCTGCACGGCCACCCAGCCGCCCTGTCCCGCGTGCTCCACGATGTTCTGGCACGACTCACTGAGGGTCATGCCGAACGCGCCGGTGATGGCGGTATCGAGCCCCAGCTGTCCGTGCAGGATGTCGGCGGCCTTTTGCTGAATGCGCCCCACTACGCCGTGCACGTCATCGCTTTGCACGATGGGCGTGATCTCCAGCAGCACATCGGACTCGTGCGCCTCACGCGCGCGCGGCACCGTCCCGTGCAACTCGAACAGTTCGCCGGCGTAACGGAAGAAGCCCGTGCGCGACCAGTACGACAGCGTATCGGGGTGCTCCGGCACCGCGAACGCCATGCGGTCGGGGCGCGACTGCGCGACGCATAACAGCGAGGTGAGCCCGTACGGCGAGGCCCAACGGGCATGACGCGCGTCCACGAGAATCTTCTGCCCGATGGGCACCGTCGCCAACTGCTCGAAGATGACTTCGAACGACTGCTCGTCGAGCGATGGCGGCACGCTGATCACGGTGGTCACGTCGTGCTGAGCTCTCCCCGGAGGTGTTGCGCGAGTCCACTGGCGCCGCGGTGTTCCACATTGCGTGACGCCGCACGGTTGGCCGCGCCAATCGCCTCTGTGAACATATCACCGGCGAGCAGTCGCGAGAAATGGGTGGAGCCCCACACATCGCCACATCCGGTGGGATCGCCAGGGCCGTCAACACGCGGAGGCACGGACGGCACAAGCCCCGTACGGACCGCCCCCAGCGCCCCCTGACCGCCACGCGGTGATGTGGACAGCGAGGAAGTGTGACCTGACAGACGGGGGATATCGGACAAGCGATCCACACCCGGTGCCGCCACGTACACGGCGCCGCGCTTGCCCAGCGTCACACAGAGGCACGAGACGCCGGCGGCCATCGCGGTGGCCGCGAGCGCCATCGAGTCGGGCGCCATCATCTGCATCTCGTCTTCGTTCACCTGCAGCACGTCAAAGCAGCTGCACCAGGCCGCCACATCCGGCAGCGGACGCGCTACACGCAACCCGTCGGACTGCACGGCCATCACCAGCATATGCAGGTCGCAGTAGATGGGCCCCTGGAAATGCGCGCGGATCATCTGCGTGGTCGGGAGGTCGAGCTCCCAGCCGCTCAGGAAGTTGATGTACAGCGCATCCAGCCGCGCGTCATCGAGCACCGGCTTGAGCGCCACCCAGGTCCATCCGGGCACGCCACCCGAGAGGTACTCGCTGCGCCGCTCGTCATCGAGATACCGCAGCTCCACGCGGTTGTTCGGATACGGCACCTCGATGAGGGCCGCATCGGGCGCGAGATGACGCAGCGTGCGACAGTGCGCGCGGGCGCGCTCCGCCAGATCGCTCCCGACCTTGCAGAGCGGCACGATCTCCCAATCGTCCGCGAGCGCGGCATCCAAGCCGGCCAGCGAGTACGTGATCCCGCCCCATTCCTCCACCGGCACCGACCGGCGGTCGCGCCCGTGAATGACGTCCCACACGAACGTGCCGATCACCCCCACGCGCTTTTTGCGCGCGACCGGCGCCGAGGCGTTCCCCGAGGCGTTCCCCGAGGCAGCGCCCGCGCCGCCCATCGCCGACTCAGACAGTGGACGGTCCGTGTTGCGCCAGGAAGGTCGCCACGGCGCCGACCACGCCGGCCGTTCCCGGCAGCATCCCCGGAACAATCCGGCACGCGTCCACGGCCGGCTTGAACGCGCGACGCCGGACTTCCGCGCGCAGCGGCCCGAAGAGCGCCTCGCCCGCCTGCGTGACGCCGCCGGCAATCACCACCACATCGGGATTGAAGATGTTCAACAGATTCGCGAGCCCCGTGCCGAGGAAGCGTGCCGTGTCCCGCACGACTTCCGTGGCCACCGCATCGCCCTTGGCCGCCGCTTCATACACGGTGGCCGCCGTAATCTTGGACACGTCACCGCCCACCAGCCCGGGCAGGATGGACACCGGTTCGTACGCCAGCGCCTCGCGCGCGCGTTCCGCGATGGCCGTTCCCGAGGCGTACGCTTCGAGGCACCCGTAGTTGCCGCAGCCGCAGCGACGACCGGTCTGATCGATGGTCGTGTGGCCGATCTCGCCGGCCACATCGCTGGAGCCATGATACAGTTTGCCGTCGAAAATCAGTCCGCCACCAATGCCGGTGCCGATGGTCACGCCGATGACGTTGCGCGCCCCCTTGGCCGCACCGATCCACCACTCGCCGTACGTGGCGCAATTCGCGTCGTTATCGAGCGCGGCCGGCAAGCCGGTCAACGCGGTGATGCGATCGCGCAGCGGCACGTTGTGCCAGCCGAGGTTGGGCGCGACCAGCACAATGCCGGCCTCGCGATCGAGCGGCCCCGGTGCACCGATCCCGACGCCGCGAAAGGCGGAGCGATCCACACCGGTCTCGCGCATCGTGATGTCGATGGTCTCATTGACCATGCGCGCCATACGCGCGATGACGCCATCGGCGCCCTCCTCCGCGCGGGTGGGTTCGGAGTGCAGGCCGTGCTGTTGCGAGCCGTCGGCGGACATGGCGCAGACCACGATGTTGGTGCCACCGAGATCCACGCCGACGATGAATTGGTTGTGAGGCATGGCGGATAAGATAACGGCCTCCCTCACGACAGCCATTGGGCGCTGACGTCGCGCCACCGCTTCTCAGAACACCGGTGTGCTCGGCGCATCGGTCACGATCGCCCTCACAACATCCGCCACCATGACGGCGTCGAGGTCGCGCATGCATCGCCAATGATCCAGCGGGCAGCGCATGGGTCCGTGGGCACCGCAGGGGCGGCACGGGAGGTCCGTGTGCTCCACGAGGCGATGTCGCTCCGCGAGCGGGCCGAACCCGAAGCCGGGCACGGTAGGCCCGAACAGCGCGACCGTCGGCGTGTTCATCGCCGACGCCAAATGCAGCGGCGCCGAATCATTGGTCACCAGCACGCGACAGCGCGCGAGCAACGCCGCCGACGCCAGCAGCGAGAGGCGACCGGTGGCGTCAATCACGGGGGCACCCCCAGCCGCCGCGACGGCGGCCGCAATCGTATCGGCCAGCGCCCGGTCGCCGGGACCGCCCAGCACCACCACGCGACAGGTCGCGCCCGCGTGCTCGCGAAGCCGCGCCGCCAGCGCATCGAAGAACGGCCAGCGCTTGGTCGCCCACACGCTGCCGGGGGCCAGCGCCACCAACGGCGTGTCGGCGGTGACCTCATGCTCCCGCAACAGGGAGTCCACGAGCGCCACGTCAGCCGGGGAAGGGAAGAGCGACGGCCGCAGCGGCGGGGCCGTGTGCGTCGTGCCCGGCGGCGAGGCCAGCTGCCAGAGGCGCTGTGCGTGGTGCCGTGCACCGTCAAAGGGCACGCGACGCGAGTACAGCAGGCGGCCCGGCGACGTATCGAACCCGACGCGTTCCGGCACGCCGGCGAGCCACGCAATGGCCGCGGTGCGCACCGAGCCCTGCGCCAGCACGGCGCGCGACGCGCCCGTCGCGCGTACCGCACGCGCCACGCGCCGCATGCCACCCACGCCGCGATCGCGTCCGCGTTTGTCGAACACGATGACCGACGCGACCGCCGGGTGATTGAGCAGAATGCCGGCGTTCGCCGGCGTCGCCACCACATGCACCGGACCGTCCTCCGCCAGCCGCGTGATCAGCGGCGTGGTGAGGATCATGTCGCCCAGAAAGGCGGTCTGAAGCACGCAGGACACCACGAGGGGCTCAGTCGACCTGCAACACCGCCAAAAACGCTTCCTGCGGAATCTCGACGCTGCCGACCTGCTTCATGCGCTTCTTGCCCTCTTTCTGCTTCTCGAGAAGCTTCCGCTTCCGCGAAATGTCGCCGCCGTAGCACTTCGCCAACACGTCCTTCCGGAGCGGCTTCACGGTCTCACGCGCCACGACCTTCTGGCCGATGGTCGCCTGAATGGCCACTTCAAACAGCTGACGCGGAATGAGCTCCTTGAGCTTCTCGGCCACCTTGCGGCCCCACTCGTACGCCTTGTCCTTGTGCACGATGACGGAGAATGCGTCGATGGCGTCGCCGTTGATCAGCATGTCCAGGCGCACCAGCTCGCTCTCGCGATACTCGAGAATCTCGTAATCCAGCGAGGCGTAGCCGCGGCTGACCGTCTTCATCTTGTCGAAGAAGTCGAGAATGATCTCGCCCAGCGGGAACTCCCACTCCAGCTCCACGCGCACGGTATCGAGGTAGCGCATGTTCTTGTAAATGCCGCGCCGCTCCATGCCCAACGTCATGATGGGCCCGATGTAGTCGGTGGGGCACATGATGCGCGCACGCACGTACGGTTCTTCGACGCGCTGAATCACAACGGCCGGCGGCATCAGCGCCGGATTCTCCACCAACATCTCCGAGCCGTCCGTCTTCGTGACGTGGTACTCCACGCTCGGCACGGTGGTGACGAGATCGAGGTTGTACTCGCGCTCCAGACGCTCCTGCACGATTTCCATGTGCAGCAGTCCGAGAAACCCGCAGCGAAAGCCGAAGCCCAGCGCCGTGGACGTTTCCGGCTCGTACTGCAGCGACGCGTCGTTGAGCTTCATCTTCTCAAGCGCATCGCGCAGCGTTTCGTACTGCGTCGTGTCCGTGGGGTAGATACCCGCGAACACAAACGACTTCACTTCCTGATAGCCCGGGAGGGCTTCCGGGGCGCGATTGTCCTGATCAAAAATCGTGTCGCCCGCGCGCGTCTCGCGCACCGAGCGCACGGCGGCCAGGACGTAGCCCACTTCGCCGGCATGCAGCGTCTCACTGGGCACCTGACGCAGCTGCAGATACCCGACTTCCGCCACCTCGTAGATGTTGTCCGATGCGCCGAAGGTGATCTTCATCCCCTTCTTGAGCTCACCGTCCACCACGCGCACGCTCGGGATCGCGCCACGGTACTTGTCGTAGTACGAATCGAAGATGAGCGCACGCAGCGGGCCCGTGACATCGCCACCCGGCGGCGGCACGCGCTTCACGATCTCTTCAAGCAGTTCCGGCACACCCGTGCCTTCCTTACCGCTCACCTGCAAGACGTCTTCGGGGAGGCACCCGATCAAGTCGCACACTTCCTGACGACGCCGCTCCGGCTCGGCGCCGGGCAGGTCGATCTTGTTCAGCACCGGAATGATCTCCAGCCCGGCATCCATCGCGAGGAACAGGTTCGAGAGCGTCTGCGCCTGAATGCCCTGCGACGCGTCCACCACGAGGATGGCGCCCTCGCAGGCCGCCAGCGAGCGCGACACCTCGTACGTGAAGTCCACGTGCCCCGGCGTGTCGATCAGGTTCAGCTCATACGACTGCCCGTCGTTGGCCTTATAGCTCATGCGCACGGCATTGAGCTTGATCGTGATGCCGCGCTCGCGCTCGAGGTCAAGCGTGTCGAGCACTTGCGACTTCATTTCACGCTTCTGCAGCGTGCCGGTCTTCTCGATCAGGCGGTCGGCAAGGGTCGACTTGCCATGATCGATGTGGGCGACGATGCAAAAGTTGCGGATGTGGCTGAGCTGCAACGGAGGTCGGGCTGATGGGAATTCGGGCGGCTAGAGTCGGAAGCTAATGGATCCAGCCGTCGGAAAGGGACCAGCGCCGCCTCCGCGTCCTGACGACCGCTATCGGGCCGCTCGTTTGAATCGGGCGCCGAACGCCAGAACCAGCAGGCCAGACGTCAACAGGACAACGGTCGAGGGCTCGGGGACCGTCGTCGACGGCGGCGCGTCGATCACCGGCGGATCGTTCGTGCCGGTCGCCGATCCGACCAGCAGGCCGTCCGTCGTGCCATCGCCTTCCACCACGAAGGTCAGCGTATTCGCCTGATCGGCCGTCACGCCCAGCGCGACGTTGAGCACGCAGTCCGGCCATTGAGCACTCGGAAAGACGCCGTCACCGCGGCAGAAGCCGGCCGCCCCGCCAAGATACGGCGTCGACGGGGACGTCCCGGGCAACAGCGACACGCCACCCTCGAAGAGTCCTGTGGTCATATTGACCGAACCGCCGACATACGCCCCGACCATGCGGTTGTCCCACCCGAGACCAAAGGAGAGCACGCCCGATACAGTCTGGGTGAAGGTCGTCTGGAAAAAGTACCGGGTCGACCCGCCCACCGATCCCGCGCTGTTCGCGCCGATCCATTGCTGCACCCCCGGCTGGTTCGGGGCCCATGGCGGCGCGGGGATGCTGGTGAGAATCGCGGCATTCCCGAGCGAGCCCCGGAAAGGCCCCGCGGTATCGAACCAGCTCACCGACCAGTTCACATCACACACACTGATGCCCGAGGCGCAGGCGGCGGTCGTCGCCCCACCCGTACGCACAAACTGCGCGGTCGCAGCCGACGGCGTGACGGCGTGCACGGCCGCCGCCGCGGTGAGCATCACCAGCATTCGCGTGGACACGTGAGGAGCTCCGGTAGTGGAATTGATATCGACATTCACGCAGGTGCTGCGCGGTGAACGTCATCGCTACGGGGCCCTCTCGGCGAAGGCAATAAGGTGGGACGAAGCCCATGGGACGAGCGCCGCCGTGCTCGTCCGGCGTCGCATTCGGCGTCGCATTCGGCATCGCATTCGGAATCGCTTTCGGTGCTTTCCGCCGCGAAGGGCATGGTCCTCAGCCCGCCACCGTGCCACTTTAGGAGGATGTCCGCGCCACGAGCCGACCAACTCGATCCTTCCGTCCTCGCCGCCCTCGGCCACCTCGAACTGGTGGCCCGCTGGGTCGTCGACGGCTTTATCACGGGATTGCACCGCTCTCCGCGCAAAGGGTTCAGCGTGGAGTTCGCCGAGCACCGTCCGTACATGCCTGGGGACGACCTGCGCTACCTCGACTGGCGTATTGCCGGCCGGGCCGACCGTTGGGTCGTCAAACAGTTCGAGGAGGAAACGAACGCCCGTGCGGTCGTGGTGCTGGATACCAGCAAGTCCATGCAGTGGACCGGCGATCCCTCGCGCCTCAGTAAGCTCGCGTACGCGGAACGCTTGGTCGCCGCGATCTCGCTGCTGCTCATTCGGCAGCGCGACGCCGTGGGTCTCGTGCGATTCGACGCCGGGCTGCGCAATGTCATTCCGCCGCGGGCCCAGCGGGCCCAGTGGCGTCGGCTCGTGGCCGCCCTCGACGAGCCCGGCGGCGGCGAGTCCTCCGACGTGGCCGGCGCCATGCTCCAAGCAGGACGCATCGTCCGGCGACCGGGCTTCGTGGTGGTCGTGTCCGACTTGTTGGTCGATTCCGCACCGGTGGCGGATGCCGCGCGCACGCTGCGCGCGCGCGGGCACGAGGTGTTGATGGTGCACGTCATGGATCCCGCCGAGCGTGATTTCCCCGAGTCGGGGGAGGCGCTGTATCGGGACATGGAATCGCATCAGGAAGTGCCGGCGGCTCCGTCCGACGTGCGCGAATCCTATCAGGTCACCGTGCGCGAGGCGCTCGATGAGTGGCGCGGCGCGCTCGGCCGCGCCGGCGCACGCTACGCGCTGGCGATGACCGACGAGCCCTTCGGGCGACCCTTGCGGCACCTCGTCGGATCAAACGGGCGTGGAGCGATGATCTGACGGTGTCACGACTCTTGCAGCTTTCTGGTTTCAGGGCACCCTGATGGCGTTTCTCGCACCGGCGTTCCTCTTCCTCGCGGCCTTCGCGGGTGTTCCCCTCCTGGTCCACCTGCTGCGACGTCGCGTGGGTCGGACCATCGACTTCCCCGCGGTGCGCTATCTGACGCGGATGGAGCAGGAGCACAGTCGTGAGCGGAAGTTGCGCCATCGCCTGCTGCTGTTCCTGCGCATGCTCGCCGTCATCGCCCTCGCGCTCGCAGCGGCACGCCCCATCGCGCGACTCGCCGGGCTGGGACACGCGCCGGTGGCGATTGCGCTCGTCCTCGATAACTCCATGAGCAGTGGCGCCGTGCGCGATGGGCGCGCGGTGCTGGATGACCTGCGTAGCGATGTGCGGAGCGTACTCGCCTCGCTGACGCCCGATGACCGCGCGTGGCTGGTGACCGCCGACGGGCGGGTCATCGGCGGTTCGCTGACCGTGCTCGATCAGGCCCTGACGGCGGTGAAGCCGCTGGGCGGTCGCGGTGATCTTGCCTCGGCGACGCAGCGGGCACTGACGCTGGTGCAGAGCGGTGCGCCGCGGGCGCCCGTCGTCGCCATCGCCGGCGACGGTCAGGCAACCGCATGGCGCGCGGCGCTCGACGACACCACGGCAACGGTGGTCATCGACGCCGGGAGTACTCCCGTGCGACTGCTCAGTCGCTCGCAAAGCCCGTGGCGCAACGCCGCTGTCCTCGACGCGCGAGCGGAGCCCACGCGGTGGACACCGACCGGCGCCGTCGCCTTGGCGATCTCAGCCCCCGATTCCACGCCGTGGCGCATCGCACTGGACGGGCGCACGGTCGCGCGCGGGACCGTCCCGGCCGGCACGGGCGACGCGCCGGCGCGCCTCACGCAGAAGCTCGCCAGTGCGGCCTCCGGGTGGGTGCGGGGGAGTGTGGAAGTTGACGCGGACCAACTGCGCGGTGACGATGCGCGCTGGTTCGCCATTCGGGTCGCGCCGCCCCCAACGGTGGCCACCCGTGCGGAATCCGGACCGTTCCTGACGGCCGCCTTGGCGACGCTGGTGGAGGAAAAGCGTTTGGCACGCGGCACCGAAGGGACGCGTGGAGTGGTGACGATTGCTGGTGCCGACGCACCGGTCTCGAGCGGTCCCGTTTTCCTCACCGCACCCGCGGATCCGGTTCGCGTGGGCGAAGCCAATCGGACGCTGGCGCGGTTGGGCATTCCGTGGCGCTTCGGTGCTATCGCGCGCGATCTCGTGCTGACGCGCGGCGCGTCGGCACTTGATGGCGCGCAGGTGCGGGTGCGCTATCCGTTGCAGCGTTCACCGGGCGGCGCCGCGTCGGCCGTCTCGGACACCTTGGCCACCGCCGGCGGGGCCGCCTGGGCCGTGGCCGGCGATGGCTACGTGCTCCTGGCGTCACCGATTGATCCGGATGCCACCGATCTCCCCCTTCGTGCCGCCTTCGTGCCGTGGCTGCTGGATGCGCTGTCGCGCCGCCTCGGTGACGAGGGGAGCATTCTGACGGCGACGCCGGGCGCGCAACTGGTCAACCATGCGCTCTCCGCCGCATCGGCCCTCGAACGGCCGGACGGTTCGCTCGTTCCGCTCGCGGGGGATCGCCTGACGGTCCCGAATGAGAGTGGCGTGTACTTCCTCCGACGACAGGCCGTTCGCATCGGTGCGGTGGTCGTGAACCCCGAGCCGCAGGAGTCTGACCTGCGCGCTGAAGGGGCGGGCTTGATCGGCACCGGGTTTACCGCGCGCGTCGGTGGGCAGCGGGTCGCCGTAGACACCCTCCCGGCGGATTGGCGACGGCGTACGCTCGATCAAGCCGCCGGTCGGTCGCTGCTGACCGCGCTCGTGGCCATCGCGCTGCTCGCGTTGCTGCTTGAGGCCTGGTTCTCCCGCGGCGTGGCCATCACCAGTGCGGCAGGGTCGCGCTAATGGGATTGCCCCGTTTGCTCGATGCCGTCGAGGCCCTGCCGGCGTTCGCGCGGGTTACGAAAGCGGTTCCCGGGCCGGGCATGTCATTGCGCGTCGGTGGGCTCGCGGGCAGCAGCGACGCCGTGTTCATCGCCGCACTCGCCCGCGCGCTGCCCCAGCGGCTCGTGGTGGTCATTGCGGATCAGGTCGGGGATGCCGAACGCTGGCTCGCCGACCTCCAGGCCCTCGTCGATGACGTGCCGGTCGCGTTCTATCCGCCGCGCGAAGGGTTCGGCGAGGTAGAACCGCATGCCGAAGTCGCCGGCGAACGTGTCGAGACGCTGGAAAAGCTCGGACGGAGCGGCGTGCGGATCCTGATCACCACCGCCCGCGCCGTCCTCGAGCGGACCGCGCTGCCGCGCGCCCTCGCCGGCGCGCGTCTTGAACTGCGCAAAGGGGACGTCCGTCGCCCCGAGGATCTGGCGACGCACTTGGTCTCCATCGGGTTTGAGCGCGTCTCGATGGTGGAGGATGTTGCGCAGTTCTCCGTGCGCGGTGGCATTGTCGACATCTACTCGTTCGGCATGGCCGAACCGGTCCGTCTCGAATTCTGGGGCGACGACATCGTCGAGCTGCGCCACTTCGACCTGAACACGCAGCGCAGCACACGCGACGCCGACCTCGCGCTCATCCTGCCGGTGGACGTGCGGGTCGAGGACTCCGATGTCCCCGTCGAGCGCGTGACGCTCCCCGACCTGTGGCCCCCCGATGCGCTGGTGGTGATGCCGTCCGGAAGCGCTGTGCTCCCCGAGCTCGTGCGCACCTGGGAGGAAGCGGCGCACCATATCGAGCTGGCGCGTCGTCGGTTCGAGGAGTTCGTCAAGCGCGACACGTTATTCATGGCGCCGCCCGACATGGCGTCGCGTCTGGCGCGCTTCGGGACCGTGCGCATTGCGCCGCCGCCGCAGCGCGCGGTCAGTAGTGCGTCGGCCGATGTGCAGCCCTCGGGGCCCACGCCCGACATTTCGTTCCCCATCCGCCCGCCCGAGGCCATCTCGCGCGACCTGCGCGTGCTCCGTCGCCTGCAACGCGACGGGCTGCACACGGTCATCCTGTGTGACAACGCGGGACAGGCCGAACGCCTCGATGAACTGCTGGGGGAAGACGGGCCGGTCTCCGCCTCGCTGGCCATCGGCGTGCTGGGCGGCGGCTTTATCGTGCCCAACGTCGTTCGCGTCCTCACCGACCACGAAATCTTCCGACGCGACCGGCGACTCCGCCGCACGCGCAAGTACACGACCGGCGCCGCCCTCGATACGCTCGGCGCGCTCAAGCCCGGCGATTATGTCGTGCATCTCGAGCACGGCATCGGCATCTATCGCGGCATCGAAAAGATCTTCGTCCGCGAAAGCACGATCGAAGCGGCCGTCATCGAGTACGAAGGCGGCGACCGACTGAACGTGCCGCTCTATCGCATCGATCAGATCGAGCGGTATCGCAGCGCGCACGACATCTCGGAAGACGCACCGGCCCCGCGCCTCCACAAGCTGGGCGGCAATCGCTGGAAGCAGCAGCGCGAAAAGACGCGCATGGCGATTCTCGAGATGACGCAAGAGCTGCTCGAGCTGTATGCCAAGCGCAAGATCACCACGCGCCCTCCGCACGCCGTCGACGGCGCGTGGCAGCGACAGCTCGAAAGCTCGTTCCTCTTCGAGGACACGCCCGACCAGCGCAAGGCGACCGTCGACGTTAAGAAGGACCTCGAGGGCGATCGGCCGATGGACCGCCTGCTCGTGGGCGACGTGGGCTACGGCAAAACCGAAATCGCCATTCGTGCCGCGTTCAAGGCGGTGCAGAGCGGACGGCAGGTGGCGGTGCTGGTGCCCACCACCATTCTGGCCGAACAGCACGCCCGCAGTTTCGGCGATCGGCTGGCCGACTTCCCGGTGACCGTCGAAGTGATGAGCCGCTTCCAGACGGCCAAGGAACAGGCCGTGGTGGTCGAGAAGCTCCGCAAGAAGCAGATCGACATTGTGATCGGCACGCACCGCCTGCTCAGCCCCGATGTGCAGTTCGCGGACCTCGGGCTGATCGTGGTGGATGAAGAGCACCGGTTCGGCGTCAAGCACAAGGAGCGGCTCAAGCAGCTCAAGCTGGAGACTGACGTGCTGACGCTCACGGCCACGCCCATCCCGCGGACGCTGCACCAGTCGCTGGCCGGGCTGCGTGATCTCACCATCATGCAAACCGCGCCACGCGATCGCTCTCCCGTCCTGACGTTCGTCGAGCCGTGGGACGACGCGTTGATTGAAGAAGCGATCTCCCGCGAGCTCGATCGCGGCGGGCAGGTCTTCTTCGTTCACAATCGCATCGAGACGATCCTGGCCATCGCCGATCATCTCAAACGCATCGTCCCGCGCGCGACCGTGGCCGTGGGCCACGGGCAGATGAAGGAGCGAGAGCTCGAGACGGTCATGCGGCAGTTCGTCGAGGGGGAGGTGGACATTCTGGTCTCCACCCTCATCGTCGAAAGCGGTCTCGACGTCCCCAACGCGAACACGATGTTCGTCAATCGGGCCGACCATCTGGGGCTCGCCCAGCTGTATCAGCTGCGCGGGCGTGTCGGACGCTCACACCGTCGCGCGTACTGCTTTCTCCTCGTGCCCGATCGCATCGACGATGACGCCGAACGGCGCCTGTCGGTGCTGGAGCATCACACCGAACTGGGGTCCGGCTACCGCGTCGCGCTCAAGGATCTCGAACTGCGCGGCGCCGGCAATCTGCTGGGACCGGAGCAGTCGGGATTCGTGCACTCGGTCGGATTCGACCTCTATCTGCGCCTGCTTGATGAGGCGGTCCACCAGATGGCCGATGGCGGGAGCCAGAAGGCGTGGGTGCCCTCCGACGTCTCGCTCGATTTCCCGGCGTACCTGCCCGACGACTACATCACCACCCAGGACGCCAAGCTCGATGTCTACCGCCGCCTGACCTCCTTCCGGCTGCCCAAAGACATCGAGGCGCTGCAATCCGAGGTCCGGGACCGCTTCGGCCCCCTGCCGCCGCCCGCCCAGGCGCTCTTTGGCACCGCCTTGCTGCGCGTGCTGGGCGCGGCCCTTGGCGTGGAAGGGGTGCTTGTGCGCGCGTCCGAAGCGCGTGTTAGTTTCAGGGCTGACGCCATTCCGCGCCTGAAAGGGCTGTCGGCGGCTTTCCACGATGTCCAGTTCCAATTGGATGTTCGTCGAACGCAGCCGCTGGCACTCAAGCTCACCCGGTTGGGTGGGGCGGAAATGCTCGAGGGACTGGTGCGCGCGCTGCGTGCATTAGCACCCTGACGGCACACCTTTATCTCACTCCGATTGCGGAGTCCGACTCGATGAAATCGTATCGTCTGCCTGCTTTTGCCGCTGTCGCCTTCGCCATTGCGTGCGGTGCCGCGTCCAATCCTGATGTTGCCGCCAAGGTCGGGAGCGAGCAGCTCTCCGTCACGCGCCTCGCCGACATCATCGGCAACTCCCAAGCGCCGCTCGAGAAGGACGTCGCGCGCTCGATCGCCGAGTTGTGGGTGAATTACCAGTTGGTGGGCATGTCCGCCGCGAAGGGCGACTCCATGAGCGACAAGAAGACCATGGATGACGCGCTCTGGTCGCAGGTCGAGAACATGAAGGTGAAGAAGTTCTACGACACGTACCAGAAGACGTGGGACACGGTCAAGGTCGGCACGGACGAAGAGCGCTTCAACAGCGGCGAAGCGATGGCCGCGCGTCACATCCTCGTGAAGGTCGAAGCCACGGCGTCGCCGGAGCAGAAGGAAGCTGCGCGCAAGAAGGCGGAAGCCATCCGCGCCGAAGCCACCGCGGCCAATTTCGCCAAGCTCGCCGCCAAGAGCGATGAGCCGGGTGCGGCCGAGCGTGGCGGTGATCTGGGCCTGTTCGGCAAGGGCATGATGGTGCCCGAGTTCGAGAAGTGCGTCATGGCCATCAAGCCGGGCGAGATCTCGCCCGTGTGCCTGTCGTCCTTCGGCTATCACATCATCTATCGCTCCACGTACAACGAAGTGAAGGACAAGTTCGCGCCTCTCGCCAAGCAGCGGAATTCAGCGATCGCGGACAGCGTCTACCTCACGAACGCGGAAAAGAACGCCAAGGTCGCGCTGGAGAGTGGCTCGGCCATCAAGGCCAAGGCCATCGCGCGGAACCCGCTTGGCTATGCGAAGGACAATGGCGCCATCGCGAAGTACAGCGGCGGCGAACTGACCGCCTCGGAATTTGCCGATTGGCTCGCCGCGTACCCGCCGCAGTCGCAGGTGCGCCCGCAGCTCATCTCGGCGCCGGATTCGCTGGTGGAAAAGTTCGTCCGTCAGATCGTGCGCAATGAGTTGATGCTGCGCGCCGCCGACAGCGCCAAGATGCAGGTCGATACGGCCGAAGTCAGCAACCTGTACCTGAACTTCAAGAACGCCGTCACCCAGACGTGGACGGGGCTGGGTATCGAGCCCGCCAAGCTGGCCGACAGCGCGAAGACGGGCGGCGACAAGGCCAAGATCGCCGCAGGGCGCATCGAAGCCTACTTCGACAAGCTCGTGAAGAACGAAGCGCAGTTCGTGGACGTGCCGTATCCGCTCGCCCGCGCGCTGCAGCACAAGTACGACTACTCCGTGAACGACGTCGGCTTGGACAAGGCCGTTGAGCGCGCCAAGGCCGTCCGTGCCACCGCCGACTCGCTGCGTGCCAAGAATGGCCCGCCAGCCGGACCGGGTGCTCCTCCGGGCGCCGGTGCGCCTCCGGCCGCTGCCGCTCCGGCTGCGCCCCCGGCGACCACGAAACCCTGATCGACTGATCGGGTAACAGACGGGATGCCCCGCACCTTTTCTCGCTTTCTGACCGGCGCCGCGATGTATGCGGCGCCGCTGTCAGTTTTTCTGATGCCGACGCTCGCGACGTCGGCCACCGCGCAGGTCGCGCCGCCCAAGCCGGCGGACAAGCCTGCGGACAAGCCTGCTGACAAGGACACCATCCCGGTCAGCCTCCCCATCGATGGCGTCGCCGCCATCGTCGGAGATCAGGTAGTCCTCATTTCCGAAGTCACCGCCGAGGCGCTGCGTCGCCGCTCTGGCGGCGCGCAGATTCGTACGCGCGAGGACTTCATCAAGCTCGAAACCGAAGTGCGCGACCAATTGCTCGAGACCGAGTTGCTCGTGCAAAAGGCCAAGCTCGAAAAAATCGAAGTCAATGACGCCGAGTTGCAGCGCTCGGTGGATGACAACGAAAAGCGCATTCGTGTGCAGTTCAATACCGAAACCGAATTCCGCCAGGCGCTTAAGGAAAACGGCTTCGGGTCGTATGACGAGTGGCGCAAGATGCAGACCGATCTGCTGCGTCGGGACAACTTGCAGCGTGACCTCATCACGAAGCTCAAACGCGACGGCAAGATGACGGCCGTCAATGTGAGCGAAGCCGAGGTCACGGCCGCGTACGAAGAGAACAAGACGCGACTGCCCAAGAAGGCGGCGCGCGTCGGACTGCGGCAAATCGTGCTCGCCACCAAGCCGTCCGATGCTTCGAAGAAGCGGGCCCGTGCGAAAATCGATTCGCTGCGTGCCGAACTCGAGAAGCATCCGGAAGACTTCGAAACCATGGCGAAGAAGGAGTCGATGGACCCCGGCTCGAAGGAGCTCGGCGGTGACCTCGGCTGGAATCGGCGTGGCAAGATGGTGCCCGAATTCGATCGCATGATGTTCGCGCTCAATCCCGGCGTGATCAGCCCCGTGGTAGAAACCGCGTTCGGCTTCCACATCATTCGCGTCGATCGGGTGCAGCCGGCCGAAGTGAAGGCGCGCCATATCCTCGTGAGCTGGACGCTCGATTCGGCGGACGAGTCGCGATCCAAGAAGGAAGCGGATTCCATCGCCGGCGTCTGGCGCAAGGGCGCGAGCTTTGACTCGCTCAGCCTCAAGTTTCACGATATCGCGGGCGGTGAAGAAAAAACCATCCCCGAGTATCCGCGCGATTCGCTGCCGGAGGTGTATCGCAACGCGATCGAAGCGAAAAAGCTTAATGAAATTATCGATCCGTTTCCGATCCCCAGCGGTCAGGCCGGAATCAGCAAGTTCGTGATCGCGCAGATCACGTTCCTGGACGAGGCGGGGGATTTCACGCTGGCGGAGATGCGCGAGCGGATCCGGTCGCAGCTGTCGGAGGAGCGGAGCATGCGTCGGCTGATCGACAACCTGAAGAAGCTGACGTACATCTCGGTGCGGTACGATCCCGCGAAGGCCGCGCTCGTTCCGTAGCGGTGAAGCCGTCGCGGTGGAGGCACGTATGACGCGGTTGGCGGTGACGTTGGGCGATCCTCGGGGCATTGGCCCCGAGATCGTGCGGAAAGCATTGGCGGACGAGCGCATTATGACGCTCGGCGCGACGTGGGTGCTCATCGGCCCCACGGGGACTGAATTGCCGGTGGATGAGTCGGTCGGCCACTGGTCGCCGACCGGCGATGCGCGAGCCGACGCGGCGCAGGCGGGCCGGTTGGCGGGGCTCGCGGTGCAGCGTGCCGCCGAGCGCGCACTGGCAGGATTGGTGGACGGCGTGGTCACCGCGCCGTTGGATAAGGCCGCGCTGCTGGCCGGTGGCTTTGACGTCCCCGGCCACACCGAAATGCTCGGCGCGCTGGCCGGCGTGCCGACCACCATGATGCTGGCCTCCGATCGCCTGCGCGTGGTTCTGGCAACCACGCACGTGCCGCTGCGAGAGGTGCCCGCCGCCCTGACACACGACGCCATCGTGCAGGCGGCGTTGGCGACGCGCGCCGGACTGCGGCAGGGATTCGGCATTGCGGAGCCGCGGATTGCCCTGTGTGCGCTGAATCCGCACGCCGGTGACGGCGGTCGCTTCGGCACCGAGGATACGACGCTGCTCGCGCCAGCCGCCCGTGACGCGGGCCTCGAGGGGCCGTTCCCTGCGGATACGGTCTTCGTGCGCGCCATGCGCGGCGAGTTTGATGCCGTGATCGCGCCGTATCACGACGTGGGCATGACGGCCATCAAGGTGGCGTCCTTTGGCGAGGCCGTGAACGTCACGCTCGGGCTTCCCTTCGTGCGTACCTCCCCGGATCACGGCACCGCGCTCGACATCGCCGGGAAGGACATTGCCTCTGCCGACAGCATGATTGCGGCCATGCAACTCGCCGTGAAGTTGGTGGTGCGTCGGTCGAAGATCGAAAAAACTTCGGTCTCAGCACGGTAACGGAGCGTCTTTCGTAACCGGAGGCATTGAATACTCCTTCCGATACCCGCTATCTTTTTAGGCTATGCAGATTCGCAACATCGCCATCATCGCGCACGTCGACCACGGGAAGACCACCCTCGTCGATAAGATGCTCCGCCAGGGCGGAGCCTTCCGTGATAATCAGGTCGTCGAAGAGCGGGTGATGGATTCCAACCCGCTGGAAAAAGAGCGGGGCATTACCATCCTCGCGAAGAACACTTCCATCCGGTGGAAGGACACGAAGATCAACATCGTGGACACGCCCGGGCACGCCGATTTCGGCGGGGAAGTGGAACGTATTCTTCGCATGGTAGACGGTGTGCTGCTCGTCGTCGATGCATTCGACGGCCCGATGCCGCAGACCCGTTTCGTGCTCCGGAAGGCGCTCGAACTCGGGCGCACCCCCATCGTTGTCATTAACAAGATCGATCGTCCGGGCGCGGATCCGCTGCGCGTCCACGATGAGGTCTTGTCGTTGTTTATCGAGCTTGAGGCGACGGAAGAGCAGCTGAACTGCCCGGTCATCTATGCCAGCGCGAAGCAGGGTGTCGCGACCATGGATCTCGATGTGCCGGCGGTTGATCTCGAGCCGCTGTACAAGATCATCGTGGATACGGTCCCGCAGCCGCCGTCTGATGCGGAGGGCACGTTCCAGATGCTGGTCTCCACCATCGAGTACTCGGCGTACCTCGGCCGCATGGCGATCGGGCGTATTGAGCGAGGCACCGTGCATCATGGTGACTCCATCACGCTGGTCCCGTTCGAGAGCGACAAGCCCGTGCAGCGTGGACGCGTGTCCAAGCTCTACGGCTATGAAGGGCTTGAGCGCGTTGAGATCAAGGAAGCCTCGGCCGGCGAAATCGTCCTGCTGGCGGGCTTCGAAGACGTCGACATCGGCAGCACGCTTACCGATCCTGAAGCGCAGGAACCGCTGCCCGGCATCAGCGTCGAAGAGCCGACCATCAGCGTCGACTTCCTCGTCAACAATTCGCCGTTCGCGGGCAAGGACGGCAAGTTCGTCACCTCACGTCAGCTGCGTGAGCGTCTGTACAAGGAGCTTGAGCGCAACGTCGCACTCAAGGTCGAAGACAGCGACACCACCGACGCGTGGAGCGTTTCCGGACGCGGCGAGTTGCACCTCTCCATTCTCATGGAGACGATGCGCCGCGAAGGCTTCGAGTTCCAGGTGTCGCGTCCGCGCGTTATCACCCGGGTCGGGGACAACGGCGAGAAGCTCGAGCCGTTCGAAGAACTCGCCATCGACGTCCCCGAGGAGTACTTGGGGACGGTTATCGAGAAGCTTGGTCCGCGTAAGGCCGAAATGATCGAGATGAAGAATCCCGGTCAGGGGCTCGTGCGTCTGCTGTACAAAGTCCCCGCGCGCGGTCTCTTCGGCTATCGCAGCGAGTTCCTGACCGACACGCGCGGCACCGGCATTCTGCACCACCGCTTCCTGGAGTACGGGGCGTGGGCGGGACCGCTGTCGGGTCGGTCGCGTGGTGTGCTCGTGTCCATGGAGAACGGGACGATCATCGCGTTCGCGCTCTTCAGTCTGCAGGAGCGCTCGACGTTGTTCGTCGCACCGGGTGATGCGGTATACGAAGGCATGCTCGTCGGTGAGAATTCCCGGCCGGGGGACATGGACGTCAACCCGACGAAGGAAAAGAAGCTCACCAACATTCGGACCAAGTCGACCGACGAAAACATCACGCTCGAGCCGCCGCGTGAACTCACGCTGGAAAGCGCGCTCGAGTACATCGAAGACGACGAGCTGATCGAGATCACGCCGTTGAACATTCGGCTGCGGAAGCGGTTGCTGGCGACGAGCGATCGCAAGCGTACCAATCGCGAAGCCAAGCGGGACCGCGCGAACTAAGCGCCAGTTGTTGGCGGGGCCGTAAATCAGTGGAGGAACGCGTCGCGTGACCAGTTGCGTACCGGCGCGTCCCTGCTGATACTTGCCTACGCTTGCAGGGGATGACCGCGTCAGGTCACGAGCTGCTGCGACCTTCCGGACAACGGCCGGAGGTCTTTCCAATCACATCATGCAGGAGAATCGTCCCATGTTGGAGATGTTCGGGTCGTCGACCGAAGACGCGCTCGAAGAGACGTTGTCGCACGCGGTGTTTGCGTTGGCGAGCGACGATGACTTCGATGATGAAAACATCGACGATGATGACGACGACGATGATGATGATGAAGTCGATTTCGACGACGACGACGACGACGACGATGATGACGACGACGACGACGACGATGATGACGACGATGATGATGATGACGATGATGACGATGATGACGACGACGACGATGATGACGAGCCGGAATTCGAAAGCATCGACGATCTCGAGACGGATTTTGACGACACCGGTGACGATCCGGACGCGTGATGAGCCTTTGGAGCGAATTCGACTGTTGACGGTCGGTAGCGCTCTGGTTTAATTACTCGACTCTGGACGAATGGCGCTGCATGCGGGGCGGTTCTGCTGCAGCGCTGGTTCGACGGGCCTTTAGCTCAGGTGGTTAGAGCGCACGCCTGATAAGCGTGAGGTCGTAGGTTCAACTCCTACAAGGCCCATTTGCTGGTTCGTTGACGGGACCGTCGATTGCGACGGTCCCGTCTCGTTTTGTATGGGCTCGGTCCTGCTGGATCGCGCCAACTCTTCCGGTGCGTCCGATGACCGATGCGCGTGACGGATCACGGAGCCTCGACTACCGACGTTGGCAGCGCGGACGCATCGTCGTGGGCTCCCGCGCCTACGGCGTCGCGACCAAGTCGGGCCTCGCCGCGCATGGCCACGACGATCCCGGCACCCTGATGCTCGCCGAGGCGGTCGTGGCGGCGCTGGGGCGCGAGGCAACCGCTGGAGGCGTCGTTGTCTCGATGCCAAGCGGAAACGGCCTTGTTGGAGCCGTGGCGGCCACGCACGGGGCTGCCGCCGTCTGGATGACCGACCGGAACGTGATCGGCGCCGAGGCGTCCCGCCGGACGCTGGAGCAAATGGAGATCACGACCGGCGTTGACGTGCGTCTCGGGCATGGGGCGGGCCCGCTGCCGGCGGATCTCGTGGCGGACATTGTGGCCATTCGTGTCGTCCCTGAGCGCCTGCCCATGCAGCAGCTGCTGCATGACGCGCGGCGACTCCTCCGCCCCGGCGGGATCTGCTTGGTGGCCGGCGCGAATGCCGAAGGGGCCAAAACGGCGGCGCGGGCGCTCCAGCAGATGTTCGGATCGGCGCATGTGATCGCGCAGCATTCCAGCCATCGACTGGTGTCGGCGATTCGCCCGGAGTCCTTGCCGCCGCTGCCCCCCGAGTTGGAGAGCGAGTACCTCGAGCCTCATCGCTTCCACGAGATTCCCGTGGCGGTGCAGGGCTTCCAGTTCACGCTGTTCACGCGACCCGGGGTCTTCTCGTGGGAGCATCTGGATGAGGCGAGTGCGGTCCTGTCGGAACTGCTGGACGTGTCGCTCGGCGAGCGCGTGCTCGATATCGGCTGCGGCGCGGGGGCGCTTGGCACGCTGGCGGCGTGGCAATCGCGGACCGGCGAGGTCGTGATGGTGGATGCCGATGTGGAATCGGTGCGTTGCGCCAATCGCACGCTACAGGCAGCGGGGCTGTCCAACGCCAGCGCCGTCGTCAGCGACATCGCGTCTGCTGTGCTCGATCAGCGGTTCGACGTCGTGGTGGCCAACCCACCCTTTCATGTCGGCAAGCACACGGATCTCGAAGTGCCGCGACAGTTTATTCGCGACGCGTTCGAGGTGCTACGGCCGGGTGGACGACTGCGCATCGTCGCCAACCGGACGCTCCCCTACGAGGGGGTGGTGCAGGACGCCTTCGGCCAAGTGCAGACGCTGCATGATGGCCGTCGCTTCAAGGTGCTGGGGGCGGTGAAGCCTTAGCGGGGCGCCGGTTTTGCGCGCGCGTTGTCGCGAAGTCGGTCACATTCGTCGGCGCTGAGCAGGCGCCACGTCCCTGCGGGGAGGTCGCCCAGCGACAGGCCGCCAATCGCGATGCGCTGCAGATGATTGACGTGATTCCCGACGGCCGCGAACATGCGTCGCACCTGATGATAGCGCCCCTCGTGCAACGTCACGCGCACCTCCTGCGGACCGACGACTTCAAGCACCGCTGGCGCGAGCGGATCCGGATCGCCGGCGAGGTGCATCGTGCCGCTCGCAAACTGCGCAGCTTCATCGCCGTGCAACGGGTTCGCCAGCGTCGCGACGTACACCTTCGGGAGGTGCGACTTGGGCGACGTGAGCCGATGATTGAGCGCGCCATCGTCGGTCAGTAGCAGAAGCCCGGACGTGTCGAGATCCAGCCGCCCCACCGGCGCCACGATGGGCGTGCGCGCACGAAAGCGCGTCGGCAGGAGTGAATAGACCGTCGGATTGCTGCCGTCGGTCGTGCTGCACACGTAGCCGACGGGCTTGTTGAGCGCGATCACGCTCCCCGCCGGCGCGTCGAGCGGGAGGCCATCAATTCGCAGTGCCTCATGCTCATACGGTGCCGACGGCGTGACGGGCTGTCCTTCCGCGTTTGTGACGCGGCGCTGATCGAACAGCCACGTGACCTCGCGTCGCGTGCCATACCCCAGATTGCCGAGCACCTTCACCAAGGCACTCATGCGTGGGCCTGATCGTGCGAAGCGCGCACCGGGACTATCGCGGCCTCATGGTCACCGCGACGTGGCCGGCGCGCTCGTAATCCACGCGGTGTACCACACATCGCGCAGCATTTCGGCGCCCGCCGCCAACCGCGCCGCCGCGAAGGCCTTCTGCTCCGCGGTGCTTGTTTCCGCTTGAAACGGCGTGCCTTTGTCGATCTCGTACAAGCGATCGAGCTGTCCGAAGCTGGTGGCTAGATACGCCACGACGCCGTCACGCACATTGGGCAGCACCTTGGGCGCGTGCGACATCGCGCCGAGTACGTCGGGCAGCGTGATGTGAGCCTGTACGTAGGCGGATTCGAAGCGCGAGTGAAATCGGTTGTCGCTGGTGTAGCCCTTGGGATTCTCACCGACCCAACCGTTGTGGTGCTTGGTGGTGTGGTGCGGGTTGGAGCCGTCGGTGACGAAGTGCCCGAGAATCCCGGCATCGTCGATGATGCGGGCTTCGATCCACGCGCGCACTGTGGAGTCCGGCGCGATGCGCCAGAGTCGGAAATCGCCGCGGAGGCGCTGTGTCTGTTCAAGGATCGCGAACGGCAGCAGTCCCATCGTGTTGGCGGCAATCCCCGCGGCACGCAACGTGTCCGCGAACGCGAACCGGTTGGGCGCGGCCAGCGCGGCCTTGAGGACACTAGGCGTCGCGAGGTCCATGTCGATGTAGTGATCCGACGAGGTGCCTCCCTCAAGCGCGGGATCAAGCGTGCGCTCGGCGCGGTCCTTCCAGCGATCCGGCTCGGGGTTGAGGTACGCGAGCTGCGGCGCCGCGGCGCGGAAGAACGCCGGCATATCATCGGGGAGCCGCTGCGCGGCGGCAAGCCCCGCCATGCGATGTCCGGCGTCGCCCCAGGCGGCGAGGTTCGCCGGGACGGCAACGAGGGCGGCGGCGCAGAGGAGCGCGGCCAGACGACGGGCTGAGAATCGAGTCATACCCGAAAATACTACATCGCGACGGACGTGTGGCGCGGCACGGCAGAGATCTCGGGGCGGGCCTCATCGAGGACGAGGTGCAGCCAAATGGCTGCATCCTCCTTTCGAATTGCGGACGCTACCATGCGGTGGGGACGGGCGTTGGGACGGTCGGACGCGCGGTCGACCCGATGCGAGACATCACGGAACGGCCAATCACCGAGGAGAACACATGCGGGTATTGATTGTGGACGACGAGGCGACAGCGCGTCAGCGCGTTCGGCTTTTGCTGCAGTTGGAAGCGGGCGTCGAGATCGTCGGTGAAGCGGAGACCGGTGCGCAGGCGGTCGCCATGATCCGCCAGCATCAGCCCGATCTGGTCTGCCTCGATGTGCAGATGCCGGGGATGGACGGCTTCGGTGTGCTCAAGCAGCTCGAAGGCGAGCAGGTGCCGATGGTCCTGTTCATCTCCGCGCACGACGAGCACGCCCAGCGGGCGTTCGACGTGCACGCCGTGGACTTCGTGCTGAAACCGCTGGAGGCCGATCGGTTCCATGCGGCCTTTGGTCGCGCGCGGACGCAGCAGGCGCACGCGATCGCTGCGGCCCGATTGGATGAACTCGCGGCCACGGCCCGCGTACTGTCCAACGGTCGCGCGGCCTCGGAGTATCATGTGGACACCGACCGTCTTGCGCCCACGCGCAGCGACGTCGACCGCCTTCTCAGGAACGGTGCGCCACACGCGCCCCTGAATCGGCTCAGCCGCTTGGGCGGGACGTTTGTGGCGAACGGGGCCAACGGCACGCACCCCGCCAATGGTTCGAACGGCAGCCACGCGGGTAGTGACAGCAACAGCATTAGCGGCGTGTCGATCGCGTCCAATGGACAGTATGCGACGCGCATTCTCGTCAAACACGACGGGCGCATGTTCTTTGTGAAGACGGCCGAGATTGACTGGATCGAGGCCGATCGCAATTACGTGCGACTGCACGTCGGCGCGGTGGCGCACACGATTCGCGAGCGGATCAGTCATCTTGAAGAGACGCTGGATCCCAGTGTCTTCTCGCGGATTCATCGGTCCACGATTGTCAACCTCAATCGCGTGCGTGAGATGCAGCAGTGGTTCTCGGGCGACTATGTCGTCATTCTCGAAGACGGTACACGCCTGCGGCTGAGCCGCCACTACCGGGAACACGTGGAGAAGAAGGTCGGGGTCTGATAGGGCCGCTGACCGGGTCGAGTGGCTCTTGGGCGCGTCACCGGAGTACCATTCGCGATGATGACGACGGGGGTGACTTCGGTTTCCGCGACGCCTAGCTGGCAATCGCGGTGGGTGCATCTGCTCGTGTCAGCGCGGATGCGCCCACATGCGTTGGCCCCCATCGACCCGGTGTGGGTGCGTGCACAGATGGGACGTCCGCGCCGTGCGCGTCGGTGGATGGCGCGACTCACTGGCGCAACGACGCACGCGTTGCCACCCACGGGGCGATGGCCCGGCGGCGAGTGCGTCTCGTGGCCCGGTGCGGCCGCCACGGCGCCGGTGCTGCTGTACCTGCATGGCGGCGGGTACATCGCGTGCTCGCCCGAGACGCACCGGCCGCTGGTCTCGTCGCTGGTCCGACGTACACACGCTCGTGCGTTCGTACCGGCCTACCGTCTGGCGCCGGAACATCCGCATCCGGCCGCGTTGCATGATGCGCTCGACGCCTATCACTATCTCGTTGACGAGTGCGGTATGGTGCCGGGACAGATCGTCCTTGTCGGGGATTCGGCGGGTGGCGGATTGGCCTTGGCGCTGGCGTTGGCGCTCCGCGACGAAGGCGCCCCGCGGCCGGCGGCCGTCGTAGCGTTCAGCCCGTGGACCGATCTCGCGGCCACCGGCGCCTCGCTTGATGAAAACTCCGACCGCTGCGCGATGTTTGCTGGGGACACCATTCGGAGGGCGTCGCAGTTTTATCTCGGGTCGGCCGATCCGCGGCATCCGTATGTTTCGCCGCTCTACGGTGACTTTCGCGGGCTACCGCCCCTCTTGCTGCACGCGAGCTACGACGAAGTGTTGCGCGATGACGCGATTCGTGTGGCCCAGCGTGCGCAGGACGCCGGCGTGCCGGTGGAGCTCCGGCTGTGGCACCGCGTGCCGCATGTCTGGCAGTTCTTTGCGGCGGTGCTGCCCGAAGCCGCCGAGTCCCTGCGAGACACGGTGCGCTTCATCCGCGAGCAGACACGGAGTCGCACACCCTGAGGGGGCACGAGCGCACTCGCCGCTCGCGCACTCGCCGCTCGCGCACTCGCCGCTCTCGGCACTCGCACATTTGAATACGACGTTCCCAGCGTGTGACGAATCGTGACCGTCGTAACAGACAGGCGTCAAGGGGGCACTTATATGCTCATGACCTCAACTTACCGACCGCCCGATTGGGCACCGCTCCAGCGTGCGCTCGCTGCGGAGTTTGGCGACGATGCCATCGGGGCGACCGGCGCGTTCTGGTTTATCGGATTCGTTGAGGGGCCGGCCGATATCGGTGAACTGCGGCAATACGAGCACAGCGGGACCCGTCGTCGGCTCGTGCTCGATCGGGAAGGGGGGGCCTACCGCTGGATGGCGGACTTCTCCGGCTTCAGCAAGGTGAGTGTCGTCGCGGCGCTGGTCGATGTCTTGAGCTGAACGCAAGGAACTCGGTCTCGCTGCCGAGACTTGAATAGGGTACTGACCCGCCAAGCGGGTGTCGTGGTCCTCCCCTCACCGTCCGCGTGCCACCCGACATCTCCGGTCCGTCCGCTGTCGATCGATCCCTTGTCTCGTCCCCCGCTGCGGGAACGGGCGCCGCGCCGTCTTCGACGTCGAAGTCATTAGCGCGCATTGCGCCGGTGGCCCCGCGCTCACCGACGGGGAATCCGGCGTCGCCGTCCTCACCCGGGCTCGGGCGCAGTGGGCTGGATCTGCTCGACCTGCTCGCGACCACCGACCTGGTGACCACGCGTGAGGCGACCGGCACGGTCGCACGAGAGGTGGGGTTGGAGCAGGCGCGCGGCACGCTGCTGCGGAATCACCCCGGCGAGGCCCTCGCGTTGCTGGACGGCATCTGGGAGGGCGCACGCCGCAGCGAAGAGGGCTGGTATCTCCGCAGCGCCGCGCTGTCGGTGTTGGGATTACCGGTCGAATCGGATCGCGTGGCGGGGGAAGGGCTGGCCAAGTGGCCATCGTCGCTGGCCCTCCGCTTCTTCCAGTCCGTAGCCCGTTTGGCGGTCGGTGATGTCGCGGGCGCCAAGACGGTCTTGCAGCCCGCTTTGCTGCGCGCCCCGGCGGAGCCGGTCCTGCAGGCGCAGCACGCGCTCGTGCAGGCTCGGCAGGGCGACGCGCGGGGCGCCGAGGCGACGCTGACGCGCCTCGAACGTGCGTGGCCGGATCATCCCGCCGTCGAGTGGGGACGTGGCGCCCTCGGTACGATCGTGGCGGATGCCACGCGCCAGCGCTCGCGCACCACGCCGACGGATTGGCCCAGCGCGATGGTGGATTCCGCGCCAGACGGGTCCCGTTCGGCGCCCGTCGAAGGCGGCACCCCTGGCCATGCAGGCGTCGGCCATGCAGGCGTCGGCCAGGCCGGAGTCGGCCAGGTCGGCGTGGGCCAGCACGGCGAGGAACCGATGGACGCCGAACTCCTCGAGGCGGCGTCCACGGCCCTCGGGCAGGAGGGGCTGTCCCCAGATGTCGCCACCTCGGCGCTGGAGCGCTTCGGCGCTCGTGTCGCGACGCGGCCGTTGCCCGAGGTGGCGCGCGAGGCGCGGGTGCTCCTGCGTGCGTTCAGCGCGGGCGGCACCTTGGCCACGGCGACGCGCCCCGAACAGGCGCATGCGGCGCGCGTGGTGATGACGACCTTGCTGGGCGTGGCCACCCGCGAATTGGCGGACGTGCCGCAGCCGGTCCGCACGATGGTGGAGCAACTCGTGCCATTGTTGCGCGAGGGACGCGTCGACGACGCGGATCGTGTTGTCCGCCGTCAGAGCGCGATGGCCCGTGAGCCGATCGGTCGGCTCCTGCTGGCCGTGGTGCGCGGCGCGGCCCTCGCGAATCCGCTACCCGCGACGGTCGCCCCGGTGGCGGGCGAGCACCCAGACGAGCCGGTGGCAGACCCCCGCGTGGTCGTCCAGGGGGACGCGGTCATCCATGACCGCGAGGAGCGCGCCTCGGTGGTGCCGGCGCGACTGGGACTCGCGCTCTTAGAGGAGACACCGGCCACACGCGCGGCGTTTGATGCGCGCCCCGTCGTCTGGAACGGCGTCACCACGCCGACGGCGGGGCGCGATGCACTGGTCGGCATCGTCAGCGATTCGAGCGGCCGGCCCATCGGGAACGTCGAGATCGACGGCCGAGGCTGGGGCGCAGCGCGGCAGGCGGGGGATCTGGCCATCTTCTCCAGCCGGTCGGACGAGACGGGCATGCGGGCGGTCGCGATCGCGTTCGTGGTCATCGCCACGGTTGCGATGGCCACCGGGCATGGCGTCATCGCGATCGGCCTCGCGGCCGGGGCGGCGTGGATGGGGTTGCGCGGTGGCGGGGATCCCAGCCCACAGGCTCGTGGCGAGGGTGACGGAGCCGAGACGCGTGACCGGACCCACGAGCGGAGCGTGTCGCAGTAGATTCCGCGCGGCTGACGGTGCGTTGAAAACACCGCCAGCCCGTGGCAGCCGATGTCTGATTCGGCGCCCGCTCTGTCGCCACTATTCGAGTGCCGCTCATGACTGCGTCGTCGTCCGCGCCGGTTTCGGCGTTTCTCCGCCACCACTATCGCCATTTCAACGCGGCCGCGCTCATTGACGCGGCCGACGCCTACGTCCGCCATCTTGATGGAGGTGGCAAGATGATGGTCACACTCGCCGGTGCCATGAGCACGGCCGAGCTGGGTCTGTCACTCGCCGAGATGATCCGTCAGGATAAGGTGCACGCCATCACGTGCACCGGCGCGAACCTCGAGGAGGACATCTACAACCTCGTCGCGCATGATCATTATGAGCGCGTGCCGAACTATCGTGATCTGACGCCGCAGGATGAACAACTGCTGCTCGAGAAGCACATGAATCGCGTGACCGACACGTGCATCCCCGAAGGCGAGGCCATTCGCCGCATCGAGCACGCTATCCTCACCGAGTGGACCACGGCCGACGCGGCCGGCGAGCGCTATTTCCCGCACGAGTTCATGTATCGCATTTTGCTCAGCGGCAGCCTGGAACAGTATTACCAGATCGACCCGAAGAACTCGTGGATGTTGGCGGCGGCCGAGAAGAACCTGCCCATCATCGTGCCGGGTTGGGAAGATTCGACGACAGGCAACATCTTCGCGTCGCACGTCATCGAGGGGAACATCAAGAACGTGCACACGGTGCGCAGTGGCATCGAGTACATGATGTACCTGGCCGAGTGGTACACGCAGACCACGAAGGACACGACCATCGGGTTCTTTCAGATCGGTGGCGGCATCGCCGGCGACTTCCCGATTTGCGTCGTCCCGATGTTGCATCAGGATCTCAAGCGCGAAGAAGTGCCGTTGTGGGGATACTTCTGCCAGATCAGCGACTCGACCACCAGCTACGGTTCGTATTCCGGTGCCGTGCCCAACGAGAAGATCACGTGGGGCAAGCTGGGTATCACGACACCGAAGTACATCATCGAGTCGGATGCGTCCATCGTCGCGCCGTTGGTGTTCGCGCTGGTGTTGGGACAGTAAGCGCACCTCCATGCGTTAATCACGGCGCAAGGTCGCTGGGTTCAATTCACACGGGTCCGCCTCGCGCCAACGCGAGCGGACCCGTTGTGCATCTGTGCGGTACGGTAGGATGGTACTCACGCCCGACGGACATTCCGATCCTCCCCGAGTTGGAGAAGCTGCGCAGCGTGCGCATGCTGTGTGTCTACGGACGCGAGGAGGAGGCGTCCTGCTGCCGCGACGCACCCGAGGGGCTCATGAAGAAGGACGCGCGAAACGGCGGGCATCATTTCGATCGTGATACCGACGCGCTGGTCGCGCACGTTCTATCGCTGTTGGCGAAGTAGCGGTGCGGTGGCAGTCGGCCTCGCCGCCGCAGTCGGTGGCGTCACGGCTTCCGGCGTCTCGTCCACCTTCGGCACGCGAAGGCGCTGACCGATGCGAATGTCGTCCGCCGTCAGCTGATTCAACTGCCGTAGCACATCGGGCGACGTGTTGAAGCGTCGCGCCAAGCCGATCAACGTCTCGCCGCGCTGGACCGTGTACACGACGTATTCGGCTGCGGGCGGCGCGGGCGCTCGGTTGCTTTCGTCAAAGTCGGCATCGCGGCGCGTCACGGCGCGGCGAGCCGTCGCGCTGAGCGTCGCAACCTGCTCGGCATTCGCCCAGTCGGCGTCCGCGACGATGAAGTCCACGTGCGCCCCCGGTGTGCGGAGCTCCAGCCCTCGCGCGAAACCGCGCAAGACAGTGCGGGGCTCAAGCGTGAAGGCCATGTCGTACGGATAGCTCTCCACGAGCAGCTCTTCGGGGCCGTCATCACGTGGACGGAGCAACGGCGTGGGCGGCGCGCCGACATACAGCAGGCGCTGGTCCGTCGCCACCACCACCCCGTACGACTCGCGGAACATATCCGTCCAGCGCCGCTGCGAGGCGAAGGCCGACGCGACCAGCGTCTCCCCACCCACGAGCTGCGCCTGCAGCTCGCCCTCCGCGGCCGCGCGCGCCGCGCGCCGAGCCCCAATCGGTGGCACTATCGCCGCAGCGGCCGCCAATCCGGCGACGCCAAGCACCGCCGACGTGCGCGTGAGCGCCAGGATCAGGCGGACCAAGGGCCGTCTCCGACGCGTCGGGGGCGCCGACTCGCCGGCCCGCAACCATCGCAGTCGCCCCGGTGCAGCCGAATGCGTCGCCGGTTGAGCGGACGCGTGCGTGGCCTCGGAGCCGATGGGAGCTGCGGGTTCAGTCATGCTGAATACTACTGAGTCTCATGAGGACCGCGGAGGCGGTCGACCGCCGGTGTTTCAGGTGTATAATCCCTGCGGAGGATCGCCGTGATCCTCGAAGGTTACGCGTTCCCTGAGTGGCAACTCGAGTGGCACGATCTGCGCGGCCGAAGGCCGATGACACGTCCCTGCACGTGTCAACCCAAATCGATCTGTTCCCGGTCGCGCCGGTGGTTGACGTGCTCGATCCACGGGCCGTTGTCGGCGCGCGCACCGGCGTCGAGCATCTGGTGCGCGTGCGTCCGCGTCCCAATGATGCGCCGCATCTCGTGTTTCACGATCGGCACGGGTGGTATTGCGAGGCGCATGGACCGCAGTGCGCCGCCGTGAAGTTGGCTCGCGACGCCGCACTCGAGTGACGACACCGACCGACGACGCGTTGTGGATCCCCTCGGCGGATCGTATCGCGCGCGCTCGACTGACGCAGTTCCGCGAGCAACTCATCGCTGATGGGATCGCGCCGGGGGAGATCACCGACTCGCATGCGTTGCAGGCGTGGTCCGTGCGACATCCCGAGCGGTTCTGGGCGGCCGTCTGGGTGGCCGCTGCGGTGCAGGCCGATGGTCCTGGGCCGACGAAGGCCCCGTGGCGCGACATTCTGCGCGGCGGCGATCGCATGGCACCGCCAGATCCCACGCTGGGCCCTGCGTGGTTTACCGAAACGCGGCTGAACTTCGCTGAGCACCTGCTGCGTCGACGCGATGACGGCCTCGCGATTGCGTCGTGGAACGAAGCGGGGTGTCAGCGCCGCGTGACGTTCGCGGAGCTCGCGCGCGACGTTGCACGTGCCGCGGCGGGAATGCGCGCGCTCGGCGTTGGCGTCGGCGATCGAGTGGTGGGCTACATGCCCAATGTGGCGGAAACCGTCATCGCCATGCTCGCGGTCGCGTCGATCGGCGCCGTATGGTCGTCCTGCTCACCGGATTTCGGCACCAAGGGCGTCCTGGATCGGTTTGGACAGATCGAGCCGGTACTGATGATCGCGGCCGACGGCTATCGCTACGCCGGCAAGCGGATCGATTGCCGGCCGCGTATTCGCGAGATCGTTGACGCCATCCCCTCGCTCCGTGCCGTGTGGCTGGTCCCGTCGCTGGAGCGTGACCCGGACATCGCCGCCATGCCGCGCGCGACGCGATTTGACGCGGTGCTGGCGGCACACGACCACGCGCTCGTGCCCGAGTTTACGCGCCTGCCGTTTGATCACGCGCTGTACATCATGTACTCGTCTGGCACGACGGGGCTCCCCAAATGCATGGTCCACGGGGCCGGCGGGACGCTGCTGCAGCATTGGAAAGAGCACGCGCTCCACACCGACCTGCATGCCGATGACGTGCTGTTCTACTTCACCACCTGCGGCTGGATGATGTGGAACTGGCTGGTGTCAGCGCTGGCGCTAGGGACGACGATTGTCCTCTACGACGGCGCGCCGCTCGCGCCGGATCCTGCCATCCTCTGGCGCATGGCGGAGTCTGAGCGCGTGACGGTCTTCGGCACCAGCGCGAAGTATCTGGCGACGCTGGAGAAGGAGCGCGTGCTGCCGCGTCAGCAGTTTGATCTGTCATCCCTGCAGGCGATTCTTTCGACGGGTAGTCCGCTCGCGGGGCACAGCTACGACTTCGTCTATCGCGAGATCAAAGCCGATGTCCGTCTGGCAAGCATCAGTGGCGGCACCGACATTGTCAGCTGTTTCGCCCTCGGCGACCCCACCGGTCCGGTGTATCGCGGCGAGTTACAAATGCGCGGCCTCGGCATGGCGGTGGACGTGTTTGACGATGACGGGCGTCCGGTGCGGGAGGCGGCCGGTGAGCTGGTCTGCACGGCGCCATTTCCCAGCATGCCCGTCGCGTTCTGGAACGATCCCGACCAGCGCCTCTACCGCGCGGCCTATTTCGAGCACTTTGCCGGTGTGTGGCGCCACGGCGATTGGGCCGAGCTGACGGCGCACGATGGGCTGGTCATTCACGGACGCAGCGACGCCACGCTCAATCCCGGTGGGGTCCGCATCGGCACCGCGGAGATCTATCGGCAGGTGGAGCAGATCGATGCCGTACTGGAATCGCTGGTGATCGAACAGCGCTCGGAGGGGGCCGTCGACGAATCACGGATCGTGCTCTTCGTGCGACTTCGCGCCGGGAGCGTGCTGGATGACGCGCTGCGCGATCGTATCCGCGCGCGTATCCGCGAGCATGCCAGCCCGCACCATGTCCCGCGGGTGATCCTCGCGGTCGATGATATCCCCCGCACGATTAGCGGCAAGATCACCGAACTGGCCGTACGAGACGTCGTGCACGGCCGCGCCATTCGTAATGTCGACGCGCTCGCCAATCCGGGCGCCTTGGAGCTATATCGGAATCATCCGGCGCTGGCCGGTTATTGATGAGGCACTGGAAGTTGATCGTCGGGTCCCGCCATCTCACTATTCCGGAGAAACGCCCTATGCAGACCGTCACCCGCTTGACTCGTCTCTCGGCGATCACGCGCACGCTGCTCGTGCTCGCCGCCGTCGCCGTTACCGCGCCGACCGTGTCGGCACAGGCGGGGAAGGCGACGAAAGCCGCCGCTGCTGCCGTCGCGAAGCCGGCCGCTGCCGCCATGCCGGCCGCTGCCGCCGCCGCGCCGATCGATCTGAACCGCGCCACCGCCGCCGAGCTTGAAGCAATTCCCGGTATCGGCAAAGCATTTTCCGCCAAGATCATCGGCGGGCGGCCGTACGCGAACAAGGCTCAGCTCGTCCAGCGGAAAATCTTGACGCAGGCGCTGTATGACAAGATCAAAGACCTCGTGATCGCCAAGCAGTAAGCGGGCAGCGGTCACGCGGTATTAGCTTTGCACCCATGAAACAATGCCGAGTGGGTGGAGACGAGGATCAGCGGCAGCGCGCCTGGATTGGCGCGCTGCCGCGTTCTCACATCTGAGTCAGTCGGACTGCGCAACGACCCTTCGTTCCTTTCCGATCACACATGACTTCAGAGGCATACATGGCGACGCTCACCGCTCCAGAGGTTAGCATCGAGCAGGATGCATTCCCCATCAATGGAACCGACTACGTCGAGTTCTATGTCGGGAACGCGAAGCAGGCCAGTCACTACTATCGAGCGGCCTTCGGGTATCAGCTCATCGGCTATCGCGGTCCGGAAACGGGTGTCCGCGATCGCGCCAGCTATCTGATGCAGCAGGGCAAGATTCGGCTCGTGCTCACGACGCCCCTTCATCCCACGTCGTCCATTGCCGAGCAACTGCATCGGCACGGCGATGGCGTGAAGGATTACGCGCTGTGGGTGGATGACGCACGACTGGCCTACGCGACGGCGATTGAGCGCGGAGCCATTGCGGTGCACGAGCCCCGCGTAGAGTCAGACGAACACGGCGACGTGGTGATCGCGGCCATCGCCACGTACGGCGACACCATTCACTCGTTGGTGGAACGCCGGAACTATCACGGCCTCTTTCTCCCCGGCTTCAAGGCCGTCACGCCGCACTATCAGCCCAGCGACGTTGGCCTCAAGTATGTCGATCATTGCGTCGGCAACGTCGAACTGGGGCAGATGAACCGGTGGGTCGACTACTACGGCACGGTGATGGGCTTTCGCAATCTGATCACGTTCGACGATGCCGATATCAGCACCGAGTATTCGTCGCTCATGTCGAAGGTGATGGCCAACGGGAACGATAAGATCAAATTCCCCATCAACGAGCCTGCCTCCGGCAAGAAGAAGTCGCAGATCGAGGAGTATCTCGATTTCTACGGCGGCCCCGGTGCGCAGCACCTCGCGCTGGCCACCGACAACATCCTCGCCACCGTGACGGCGTTGCGCGATCGGGGCGTGGAGTTCCTGTCGGTGCCCACGTCCTACTACGCTGAGTTGCAGGAGCGCGTCGGGACCATCGACGAGCCCATCGAAGAACTTGCCGCACTCGGCATTCTCGTGGACCGCGACCCCGACGGCTATCTGCTGCAGATCTTCACCAAGCCGGTCGAAGATCGTCCGACGCTGTTCTTTGAGATTATCCAGCGGAAGGGCGCCAAGAGCTTCGGGAAGGGCAACTTCAGGGCGCTATTCGAATCCATCGAGCGCGAGCAGGAACTGCGCGGAAACCTCTGAGGCGATCATGCCGAACTACCATGTGATGGGCTCGGTGCCGCGTAAGCGGCATATCGTCTTTCGTCGGCCGGATGGCGGCTTGTACGCGGAAGAACTGATGGGGCACGAGGGGTTCGTTGGCACCTCGTCACTGCTCTATCATGTGCATCCGCCCACCACCTATCTGTCGGCGCGCAAAATCCGTGACGTGCGCTGGATTGCCGACGCCGACACCTCGTTGCGGCATCGGCATTTTCTGACGTCGCGCGTGGCGGGCGGCGGCTCGCCCACGCTCGATCGCACCCCGCTGCTGTTCAATAGCGACATCGGCATGCTGTATGTCGAGCCAGACGTGACCGATGAGCACTTCTACCGCAACAGTCAGGCCGATGAAGTGGTATACGTGGTGGAAGGTAGCGGCGTGCTCGAGTCCGTCTTTGGTGAGCTGCCGTACAAGGCGGGGGACTACGTCGTTATTCACCGCAACATCACGCATCGTTGGCGATTGGACGCGTCTGCTGGACGAAGCAAGTTTCTGGTGATGGAAAGCCGTGGGCACGTCCGCACGCCTAAGCGGTACCGCAACGAGTTCGGGCAACTGTTGGAGGGCGCACCGTATTCCGAGCGCGACATCCGACGACCGTCGCAGCTCAACACGCATGAGGAACGCGGCGAGTTCCCAGTCGTTGTCAAGCAGTACAATGCGCTCAACGAACTCGTGCTCGACCACCATCCCTTCGATGTGATCGGATGGGATGGGTATTACTACCCGTGGATCTTCAACATCCACGACTTCGAGCCGATCGTCGGTCGTATTCATCAGCCACCGCCAGTGCACCAGACGTTTCAAGGTGATGGGTTCGTGATCTGCTCGTTCTGTCCGCGACCATATGACTTCGATCCCCAAGCCATTCCGGCACCGTACAATCACAGCAACGTGGATTCCGACGAGGTGCTGTTCTACGCGTCCAGCGAATTCATGAGTCGCAAAGGCATCGAGTACGGCTCCATCACGCTGCACCCCGACGGTCTTGCGCACGGTCCGCATCCTGGACGAACCGAAGCGTCCATCGGTGCGAAGTACACGAACGAACTCGCGGTCATGATGGACAGCTTCAAGCCGCTGCACGTGGCAACCACCGCCATGCCCATCGAAGATCCGGCGTATCACAAGAGTTGGATCGACGCACAGCACGCGCAGTACCGTCCGCCCACGTCCTGATCGCTGCGGCGATCACGCACACGTTCTTCGCCTCCACCCGACGTTCCATGCCGCGTTTCTCTGCACGTTTCTCTGGTTTCCCTGCCTATCCACTAGCGCACATTCCGGCGCGGAAGAAGGCGTTAATCGAAGCGGGCGTTGATGTGATCGATTTAGGGGCCGGCGACGCGGATCTCGCGCCGCCGGCCGCCGCGGTGGCGGCGCTGCAGCGTGCCGCCGAGGTGCCCGCCATGCAGCGCTACGGATTCGGCATGGGCTACGTGCCGTACCGTGAGGCCGTCGCCGCGTGGATGGAACGCCGCTTCGGCCAGTCGTTTAATCCCATGACCGAGATCGTTCCGTTGCTCGGCAGCAAGGAAGGCTTGGCACATCTCGCCTTCGCGTACGTCGGTCCTGGGGATGTGGGCATCATTCCCGAGCCGGCCTATCAGGCGTACCTCGGCGGCACGCTGCTCTCTGATGCGCAGCCGTACATCTATGCGCTCCGCCCACGCACGAACTTCCTGGTGGACATCGACGAAATCCCGTCCGATGTGCTGAGCCGCACGCGCATGCTGTATCTCAACTACCCCAACAATCCCACGGCGGCTATCGCGCCGCGTGACTACCTCGAACGCGTCGTGCAGGTCTGCCATGAGCGTGACATCCTGCTCGTGTACGACAACGCGTATTCCGAAATGGGCTTCGACGGATACGTCCCCCCGAGCATCTTTGAGATTGACGGCGCACGCGAGGTCGCGATCGAATTTCATTCGCTCTCGAAGACGTACAACATGACGGGGTGGCGGTGTGGCTGGGCGGTCGCCAAGCCCGAGATTGCATCCGCGCTGACCAAGGTGAAGTCCTTCACCGACACGGGGCAGTACATGGGGATTCAGGCCGCGGGCGTTGCGGCCATCGAGAGCTGGGCGGAGTTCGTGCCGCAGAATCTCGAGACGTTCAAGACGCGCCGCGACGCGGCCGTGACGGCGTTCCGCGCGAATGGGTTCGCCGCCGACACGCCGATGGCCACGATGTATCTCTGGATGCCGCTGCCGGAGGGGATCGCGAGCGCGCACTTCGCCGATCGACTGCGCGAGGAGTCGGGGGTGATCGTGCTCCCCGGATCTGGCTTCGGTGCCGGCGGAGAAGGGTTCTTCCGCATCTCCTTCATCCAGTCGCCCGAGCGCATCACGGAAGCGGCTCGGCGTGCCGGCGCCTTGTTGAATGTCATGGTCGCCGAGCGGGATCAGGCGATCGGTACCCGTGCCGGATGAGTAGTCTGCGACCGAGGGGCGCGCTCCGTGCGCTGGCGCACGCGTCGGCGATTGTCTCGGCGTTGTGCCTTGGTGGCTGCCGTACGCATCCAGCGGTGTCCGCGACGTCGCGCGGCACCACGAGCGTGGAACGGGACCCCATCGTCGCGCCACCGCCCAAGCCGGCTGCGAAACCGTCGCCGGCATCACGGTCCACGGCCGCCAAGCCCGTCGTGATCAGCGAGACCGCCCCAGAGCCAACGCGTGAGTTTCGGGGCGTGTGGGTGGCGACCGTCGCGAACATTGATTGGCCGTCTTCACGGACGCTCACCACGGCGCAGCAGCAGCAGGAGCTCATCGCGCTGCTCGATCGCGCGGCGGCGCTCAAGCTCAACGCGGTGATCTTTCAGGTGCGTCCCGCCGCCGACGCCTTGTACGCGTCGCGTATCGAACCGTGGTCGGAGTACCTCACCGGAACACAGGGACGTGCCCCCGAGCCGTTCTGGGACCCGCTGGAATTTGCCGTGCGCGAGTCACACAAGCGCGGCCTCGAATTACACGCGTGGTTCAATCCGTATCGCGCGCGGCATGAGGGCCGCCACAGCCCGCTCGCGCGCAATCATATCGCCCGCACGAATCCGTCGCTGGTCAAAAAGTACGGCGACTATCTCTGGATGGATCCGGGCGAGAAGGCCGTGCGTGAACGCACCGTGCGCGTCGTGCTGGATGTGGTCAAACGCTACGACGTCGATGGCGTGCATCTGGACGATTACTTCTACCCGTATCCAGAACTCAACAAGCGCAAACAGGAGATCCCGTTTCCCGATGACGCGAGTTGGCGGAAATATCGCAAGAGCGGCGGGACGCTCGCGCGCGCGGACTGGCGACGGCAGAACGTCGATCAACTCGTGCAGGCGCTCGACGTCGGTGTGCACAAGCTCAAGCCGTGGGTGAAATTCGGCATCAGTCCGTTCGGCATCTGGCGCCCCGGATTCCCCGCGCAGATTCGCGGGTTCGACTCGTACGAGAAGTTGTACGCCGATGCGCGGAAGTGGCTGCGTGAGGGATGGGTGGACTACTTCACGCCACAGCTGTACTGGCCCACCACCAAGGCGGAGCAGTCGTACCCCGTGCTGCTGCAGTGGTGGGCGGACGAGAACACGCAGTCGCGTCACTTGTGGCCCGGCAATTTCACGTCACGCGCCGGCGGCGCGGGATCCAGCGCCTTTCCCGTCAGCGAACTCGTGGAGCAGATCCGCGTGACGCGCCTGCAACAGGGTGCCTCGGGGAACGTGCACTTCTCGATGAAGTCGTTCCTGACCAATCAGGGCAGCATGAACGATTCGCTGGCGGTGGGGCCGTACGCCGAGGCCGCCCTGATTCCGGCTACGCCATGGCTGACCTCCAGCGCGGCGCCAACGCCCTCGCTCACGCTCGGCCGCGGATCGCCGGCGTCCTCCGTCACGCTCGGTACCTACGGCAAGGCTGCCCCGTGGCAGTGGCTGGTGCAGTGGCGCACCGTCAACGGATGGGAAAGTACGCTCTTGCCCGGCACACAGACGCTGGTGCAAATACCGTCGTCAGGGGTCAGCAAGCTGACCGTCCGTGCCATTAATCGGGTGGGCGTTGAAAGCCCGCCCATCTCCATTTCGTTATCAGATCGAGGACCCTCCGATGGCCGCTGAGCGCGCGCCGTTTTTCTATCGGATCACCGCCGGCATTCGGATTTCGGTGCGCCCGTCGTACCTGCAGGAACGCTCCAACCCGATGCTCGGACAGTTCGTCTTTGCGTACCACATTCGCATCGAGAATGTGGGCGAGCAGGCCGCGCAGCTGCGCACCCGTCGGTGGCTCATCCATGACGAATCCGTTGGCGACTCGGTCGTCGAAGGGGAGGGCGTCGTCGGCGAACAGCCGTATCTCATGCCCGGATCGGTGCACGAGTACCGATCGTTCTGCGTGCTCAAGGCGCCCCATGGCTGGATGGAAGGCACCTATCGGTTCGTGCGGGATGACGGATCCTCGTTCGAAGCCATCATCCCCCGCTTCGCGTTGGCCGCCGAACCCCGTCAGGATACGGTCTCCTAACCTGACGGCCTACGCCGGGCGCGGTATGCGCTCGGCGAACGGTGCGTACAAGAGCGCTGTCACGTCGGCCGGAAGCAGATCCGCCACCAACAGCGCCAGCAGCGCGGCGAGCGCCGGCTCCGCGATGGGATGGAGGCTCGCTAAATCATCGTCCGGCGCTCCGGCGTCTGACGCCTCGTTGGCCGAATCGGGCTGGCGCACCAGCTGCATCAGCGGACCGGCCAGCGCATCCCGCGCATCGGTTCGTCCGGAGCGCTCGAGGGTTTCCCCCAGCAGCGTTTCCGCCGCGAGATACTCGGCGCGCAAGCACTGCGCGGCGTAACGCTGTACCACGTCGTCACGGTCGGCCTTCCCTAGCCCCGCCAGCCGCACCAGAAAGAATCGCACGTGCGCGGTGGCCGGTCCGTACGGCGCGCGTGGCCCCGAGGACGTACTCATCGACCGATCACGGCGTCGCGTCCTCGGTGGGGTGATGGCCGAGTGCGCGCAGGCCATCAAGCACCGTCGGCATCTGTGGTGACCAGCCCGTGGCGCGGAGCGCGTCCGTCACGATCCGCTGATTCGATCGCCCCGATGGCGAGCGGGCCGGAGGGAAGGACGCGCCCTCGGCGACGTCGGGTGCTCCGAGCGCGCGCGCGATGGTTGACGAGCGAAGCGGTGTGCCATCCGCGCAGTTGTAGACGCGCGACGTGCCGACGGCCGATGCGTCGGTCATCACGAATGCGATGGCCGAGATCACGTCATCGCGCCACGAAAAGTTGCACCAGACGTCGTCGGCGCCAGATGGCACCGCCGTCCGGAAACGGGCCGCGGGATCACGTCCGGGCCCATAGAGCCCCGCCACACGCAGGACCGTGTGGCTCGCGGCCTCCGACACCTCGTTCAGCATCAGACGTTCCGCGTCAATCAACGCCTGTTGCCGTTCATCGTGCGCCACCAGCGTATCGGACTCGCGGCTCTCACCACCGTCGCTACGGCCATACACGCCCGTGCTGGAGGTGTAGACCAACCATCGACACGCGCGCGCGCGCGCCAGCGCCAGCACCCCTCGGACGGCGGCGGGGTAGGTGCTCTGATGGCTGTCGCCAGCGGCGCGTGACGGCGCGATGCACAACACAATCCCGTCCAGGCGGTTGGGCAGTGCGCTCAGCCAGTCTGACGGCTCCACGCCCGTCCGGATGTCGCCGCGCAGCGCGGTGATCGTCCCGTACGCGCCGTCGACGCCTGCGACGGGACGCGACGTGAGCGGCGGTGTGATCGCGCTCCGCTGTAACGTCCATACGTCGGCGCCTTCGGCCGACAGGGCGAGCGCCGCCGCTCTGCCTAACCACCCCGGTCCTACGACCAGCAGCTGCTGGCCTACCCGCCGATCGAGCATATAAATTTTTATCGTTGCGGACGCGACGGGCGCGGCCGTGAAACCAGAGAACGCGAGAGCTACGCATTCATGGGGAAACAGGACGCGATCGAATTGGACGGCACGGTCAGTGAAATTCTACCGAATGCCACGTTTCGCGTGACGGTGCCAAGCGGCCACGAAGTCTTGACGACGCTCGCCGGAAATATGCGTCGGAACCGCATTCGCGTGCTGGCCGGCGATCGCGTGACCGTTGAAGTCTCGCCGTACGACCTCACGCGTGGGCGCATCACCTTCCGGCACAAAGGCTAGCGACGGATCGCCATGCGACAACGGTCGACGCCATGGCGTCGACCGTTGTGCGACCTGCAGCGACGGGCTGTGGCCCAGCGCTCAACGCCTAGAGGCCGCCCCGCAGGAAGAACCACCCCACCGCGGCCGCGACGGGCACCAGGACGCCGACTGCCACGAGGACGCCGCGCGAACGCTGCGGTGCCTCGGGCCGCACTGTTGGCCGCGGGCCGCGCGGCTCACGCGCGCGCGCGGGCGCCGACTCGTCTCCGGTCGCACGCGGTGGTACGGGCGCGGGCGAGGACGCGCGCGATGCCCCATGCGAAGGCACCGGCGTGTTCCCAGGCATCGCTGGGATCGACGGCGGTGTGGGGACGCGCACCGATGTCGGCGGCGCAATCACCACGTCGTCCACGTTCAACGGCGAGGCGTCGGACGGCATGCCATAGTCGAACGCGAAGCCAAGACTGTCGTGCGCCGGCAGCAACGACGGCGGCATGTCGCCCAACGAATCGGGCCGTGACGGCACCGGCATCTCGGTCGGGCGAAACGCCGGAGAGGCCGTCGGCGTCGGTGCGGGCGCGTCCACGAGGTCGAACATCACGCTTCCGTAGACGTCCTCAGCCGCGGCGCGCGGTGTCCTGCCGTCCGGTCCCTCGGACTCGGGCGACCGCGACTCGCCAACGATGTCGCCGACATCGGCGTGCACATCCGGTTGGATCGCCGGCGGTAGCGCCGGCGATCCCTGCGCCGACGCGAATTCATCAGCCAGATCGAACTCGACGCCCACGACGTTGCTCGGCGTCCGCAACGTGTCCTGCGGCATCTCCTGGAGCGCGGCGTGCAGTGCGGCGTCCTGCTCCGTGCCGTGCTCAGTCCCATGCTCCGTGTCCTGGGGCGTGTCGCTGATCAGATCCATCGACGGCAGGATCGCGCGGGACGAGACCGGCGTGTTGCGGAGCAGTACATCGGTGACGACGACCGCATCGCGGAGCGGCTGATCGTCGAAGTCCAGGCCGTCATCGAACGAGGGAATGGACGCGCTGCGTTCGGGGGTGACGGGAGCGACGGCTGGTTCGGACGCAGTCATGCCCCAGTCTGCAATGAGCGCGGTCTCAGGCGTGTCCTGCGATTCGGTGTCCCGCATCAAAGGCATCTCGACGGACTGGACGGTGCCACCGTCCACGCGAACAGCGCTCGGCAGGCTGGCCGCCAATCCGTTGGCCAAGTCGTCCGCAAAATCGCTCGCCAAGGCGTCAGCCGGCACGTCCGCTGAGGCGTCGACGAAGAGGTTCGCCGGCACCTCGCCACGGTCCGGGGTTGGCGCGGCCACTGGAAGCTCTCGGCGCGCGGTCGCAACTCGCGCCAGCAGACGCTCCGCCACGTCCGTGGGGCGCTCGTGGTCGGCCAGCAACGCGTGCAGGCGCAGCAAGTACGGCTCCGCCGCTGACGGCTGTCCCGCCGCCAACGCCAGTCGCCCCGCGTTTTCCAGGACGGACAGGAGATGCCGATCGTCCTCACCCGCCGAGCGCTCGATGCTGCCGATCGCGCGCGCGATCAGGCCGAGACCTTCATCGGCACGACCAACGGATCCCAGCATCACCGCCAGATCGGCGCGCGCGCGGGCCACGGTCACGGCGTCCTCGCCTACGAGCGCGGCACGCAGTGAGCAGGCGCGCTGCGCATGTTTGATGCCGTCGTCTCGGCGTCCGGCGCGAAAGCACGCCTGCGCCAGATTACTCAGCAGCAGCGCCATCGCCTCATGGGACGCGACATTCACGTTCAGCGAGACGTCATCCGCGGCAGCGGCGAATGCGTCGGCGGCCGCCGACCACTCGCCCTCGGCGGCAAGTGTCAGTCCACGTTCGTTGTCGTCGGCCCAGGATTCAGCGGTGGAGCGCGGTGCGCTCTGGGGAAGTGTCGGTGCGTGCATGCCGGGGGATTGACGCGTCGTGAACGGGTTCGTCACCGCGTGATGCCCGCAGGGTGACGGTGGTGCACGAGCGCATGACGGACCTCGTCCAAAACGGAGAAGTCGGTAGTGTGTAGAGCGTGGAATATGAGGCGATCCGAACCGCGGCGCGACGCCTAGCGCGACGCCAAGCGCGGCGGCTCCACGGCCAATTCCGAGGCTAATTCCGACGGGCCGCTGCTGAGTTCGTCGTTTGACGGCATCCGCGAGACCGCTAGGTTAGGCGCGTAGCCACTCAATGCATTTCCGCGTTCAGTCATGATGGGGTCCATGGGTCCTGCGCTTCCGCGGCAACTCCGGCGTATCCACGCGGTCAGGCGTGCAGTCTGCACGCTGGGCGTCGCCAGCCTGTGGGCCGCGTGTTCGCGCGGTGAGCGCGGTGTCACCATCAGCGGAGACGTCGCGGGCCTCGACACCATCGGATTGCGTGGCGATTCGCTCATCGCGCGCGCGGGACGACCGCCGCTCGGCGTCGACCTGCCGTCGACGGTCGCCGACCAGGGGAGTCGCACGGGAGCCGTGCCTCAGGCCGGCGCGAGCCTAAGCGCCGCCGCGCCGTCCATGCCGGGGGTCAATCCCATGACGGCACGGGCGCACGCGCGCGGCGACTCCATGGCCAAAGCGTTCGCGCGTGCGCGAGCCGGACGCGTGGAGGCCACTGGGCGCTCCCGCGCCGACACCGTGCGCGGCGTCCTCGAGATGACGGGGGTTGATCCGGCCCGGCGGGTCGTGCTCCGAAGCACCGTCGGCACGATCGTCTCGCTCAGCGGAATGGCCACCGCCGGCATGGCCCGACTCGTCGGGATGGAGGTCGTGATTCGCGGGGTGCGTATCGCGCCGCGTGATATCGTGGTCTCCGATTTCTCGGTGCGCGCCTCCGATGGGGTGCCGGCCTTCGATGGCGTGCTCAGTGGCACGCCACAGACGGGCTACACCCTGCAACTCACTGACGGGACCGGCAGCAAGGCTCTCTCCGAGCTACCGTCGCCGCTCCGCGAGGTCGTGGGTGCCCGCGTCTGGATCGCCTTCAAGCCTGGCGCGACCAGCTCCCGCGCCTACGGCGTTATCGGACGACGGTAGCGTTTGTCGCCGTCGCCGTCGCCGTCGCCGTCGCCGTCGCCGTCGCCGGAACGGCGGCGCGGGACAGATCGGTGATCGCGCCCGTCATAATCGCCACGGCGTCAGCCATCGAGGTGCGTGCCGGGTCGACCATCGCGGCGCGGCGGCCCAACCGCTGAATGTGGATCCGATCGGCGATCGCAAAAACGTGCGGCATGTTGTGGCTGATCAGCACCACGGAGAGGCCACGGTCACGCACGCGACGGATCAGGTCCAGCACCATCGTCCCTTCACGCACGCCCAGTGCGGCGGTGGGTTCATCCAGAATGACGACATGGCGCGCGAACGCGGCGCTCCGCGCCACCGCCACGCCCTGTCGCTGACCGCCGGACAGTGTCTCCAGCGGCTGCGACAGCGAGCGAACGTGCATGTCGAGGGCGGCGAGATGCGCCGCCGCCTCCGTGCGCATGCGGGCATGATCCAGAAGGCGAAACACGCGTCCGGCCAGACCGGGCCGACGTAGCTCGCGGCCGAGAAACAGATTCTCGGCGATGGTCAGGGCCGGGGCGACGGCGAGATC